>NZ_JBYSWU010000090.1:0-12658 GCF_058781505.1 Paraburkholderia sp. FW306-2-2C-D06C
CGGCTTTTTAATCAGCATTTCGTCATTTCGGATAGAGCGGAAGATTGATTCAACGAACTTCTAACTCAGGACACTAGCGTCCATCGCAATCTTCGAGGAATCGTTAGTCATCCCATCCCGAGCCAATCTAACGGCCGTTCCCCCATCGTCCACTCGTTTGGAGGTTCGCCATCCGCTGTGTTCTGGTACAGCCAGTTGCCGCAGACCGTGCAATTCCAGTTGTTGCTGATCTTCGTCATGTGGCCCGGCGACCCGATTTCACTGACGCCGGAATCGGCGAGATCACCATGCGGAGGAACGCTAGATGGCTTTCCAACCAATTCGAGACAGGCATTGCAAGGTTGCATAACTGCCTCCAAGGATCTGTTTCGAGGAATCCGTGCGCGCGGCCTATTCGGAGTTCTCGTCGCACCACTGGATCGCCCAGCGCTGCGCCGCCTCGATAGCGTCGGCGTCGGAGGGATAGTCGCCGAGGTTGGCCAATGCATGGAACGCGGGTCAATTCTTCGGTGAAAGCATTGGTCCTGGGAAAACGATTTTTTGCGGATTGCCGCTTTTCCACGTCAACGCCGTGATCGTGACAGGCCTGCTCGCGTTCTCGCGTGGTGCCCACGTCGTGCTCGGCACACCGCAAGGTTATCGGGGCGATGGCGTTATAAAGTGCTTCTGGGAAATTGTTGAGCATTACCGCGTCAATTTCTTCAGCGGTGTCCCGACACTCTACGGATCGCTGCTGGACGTCCCGGTTGGCGAGCACGATATCAGTTCGCTCGAGTATGGACTGTGCGGCGCCGCCCCGATGCCGGTGGAATTACTTCGCGCTTTCCAGGATCGTACAGGAATCAGAATCCTTGAGGGTTACGGCCTCACGGAGGGTACCTGCGTTAGCAGCGTTAACCCGCCGCTTGGCGAGCGCAGGGTCGGTTCGATTGGTCTTCGTCTGCCCGGTCAGGCGATGAAAGCAGTGGTGGTCGACGCAAGCGGCCGGTATGTACGGGATTGCGTTGCGGATGAGGTTGGCCAACTGGTTATCTCCGGGCCAAACGTGTTCGTTGGCTATACCCGGCTGGAGCAGAACAGTGGCATCTGGATGGAAGATGGCGGCGGCGGGCGCTGGCTCAACACCGGAGATCTCGGACGCTGCGACCCCGATGGTTACTTCTGGCTAACCGGCCGGAAGAAGGAGCTGATTATCCGGGGTGGACACAACATCGACCCTGCAGCAATCGAAGAGCCGTTGCATCGCCATCCCGCGGTTCAGATCGCCGCAGCCGTAGGGCGCCCCGATGTGCATGCGGGCGAATTGCCGGTGGCCTATGTCCAGCTAAAGCCGGGCATAACCGCAACCGAAGCGGAATTGGCCGAGTTTCTGCGTCACGAGATCAACGAACGCGCCGCGTTGCCAAAGGGGATACGGATCGTGGACACGATGCCGTTGACGGGCGTCGGCAAGATCTTCAAGCCGGCGCTGAAACGGCGCGAAACGGCAGATGCCTTGGAGTCGGCCCTCGTAGAGGCTGGCGTCGAGGATGCAATCGTTAGCCTCATTGATGACACCTCGCTCGGAATGTCACTCCACGTCGAACTTGCCGACCCCGCGTTCGAAGCGTTGACGACTTCCGCGCTCGGGCGCTTTCCGTTCGCATTTTCGATCTCGGCCGCGGCGAGGCCATCACGGGCCGAGCAACCGACGGGGACAGACGACGCATCGACAGATACGCGGGCCAGCCCAACGTGACACGAGCCCCGAGATCAAACGGACGCGCTCGGTCATGCGCCCAGATTAAAGGCTAGTCAGCGCATACCCGCCGCGATGCGGCGGTTCAAATTCATGCCAATGTTTATAGCTTAGAACACCTAATTGCCAGGGAGGGAAATAAGATGGGTGTCGCATCAGAAAGGTCTTTGCGTTCGCAGGTTGAAAAATGGCTCGGGCCGACTTCTTCGATGCCGGTTCGGGTTACCCGATTCAACCGCGCGCGCTCGAATCAGAGACCGTGCGTGCGTATCGAGTTACTGCTACCGACAGGCCCGCTTGGATTCTTTTTCTTCCGGCACCGTGACGGTACTTGGTGCGTGTTCCCGCCTGAGACGGAGCGCCTGGCCATGCACGCTTATTAGGGTGCAGGGCGATCGGAGTGTGCCCATTGTGTCTATACGAAAACGGGAAAACAAACAATTGAACGGATCGAACGGCAACACCACTGATTCATAAAGAATTTCCAGACAGAGAGACAGGAGAAAAGACATGAGGAATTACAAACGCGCAATCAGTTCGGTCGGTATGGCAGCTTGTATCTGCCCGGCGGCGCTTATCGACAATGCCAATGCACAGTCGGCCGGAAGCGTGACACTGTCGGCAGGATGGCTTCACATTGCGCCACAGGGCAACGCAACGCCACTAACCGTGGAGAGCATTGGCGGCGTAGCGGTGAACCAGCAGCTAGCCGGTACCGGGGCGCATGCCAGCTCGACGGATACGGTGGGAATTACCACCGAGTACTATGTCACGGACAACATTGGTGTTGCCACGCTGTTTGGATTGCCACTGGAGGTGAATCTGGTTGGCGATGGTACGCTGCAGAAGTATGGCAACCTTGGCTCGACGAGGCCGATGCCGCCCGCCCTCGAACTTCGATACCACCTGTTTTCAGCCGAATCGAAATTCCGTCCGTTCGTCGGACTCGGCGTGAACTATACGTGGTTCACCCAGGTTCGGACAACTAATAGCCAGTTTGTTTCTGATAGCCTCGGTCCAGGCGGCTCGGCACGAGCGACCCTCAGTTCATCGTGGAACCCTGTATTCGAGGCCGGGGCAAATTACGCGATTACAAAACATTGGTCGGTCGGAGCCTCTCTCGGCTACGTTCCAGTGAAGACCCACCTGACGCTTTACGGGCAGACCGCGACTGGAACGCAGATCGTTTCCAAATCGACGCTCCGGCTCGATCCGCTTAACGTCTTCCTGAACGTCGCCTATACGTTCTAGCGCGTACAGGTCGTCGACGCGCCAATAGAGGGGTTTGAACGCTCATCGAAGACACGGAAGTTATTTTTTCGCCACCAGGACCTGACTGCAGGCCGCGACCTCACGGTCGATTACACATATTTCGACACACGCTGCTGCAAAGGGGCCCGGCGATGCCGGGTCTCTGATCCGACCGGTACGTTATGCCATGAAACGGGAACGCCTGACACACGCACAGCGCAGGGAACAGACGCGAAAGCGTCTGCTTGAGGCTGCGCGAAAGATGTTCGTCAAAAAAGGATTGGCCGCTACAAGCGTGGAGGACATCGCCGAGACGGCCGGCTACACGCGCGGCGCGTTCTACTCGAACTTCGACGGTAAGTCGGATCTGCTGCTTGAGTTGGTGCGCCGGGACCACGATAGCGCGCAGGTCGATCTGCGGGCGGTCATGGACGAGGGCGGCACGCCCGCGGAAGTGAAGGCGCGCGCCATCGCGTACTACAGCCGGTATTTTCGTGATCGAGACTGCATTCTGCTTTGGGTCGAAGCCAAACTACTCGCGTATCGGGACACCGCGTTTCAGGAGCGCTTTAACGCGTTCCGGCACGAAAAGGTCGACCAGATCAGCGCGTACATCCGCACGGCGTCGGAGCGCGACGGCAGGCCATTGCCCCTGCAGGCGGACGCGCTCGCGCTCGGCTTGGTGAGCCTGCGCGAGGGTGTGCAGTTCTCCAGAATGTGCGATCCGCAGAGGGCGAGCGACAAGGTGATGCAGATTGTGCTTGCCGGATTTCTTTCGTGCGTATTGTGGCGGCAATCGGAAGAAATACAGCACGCCGATCATCGCGCGGGAGTGCCCGGGCGCGGCCGCGGACGTCGGAGGCCCACCGCGGGCGCCGACAAAATCCGTGACTAGGGTCCAGCACGATGAAATTGAAGGCAACTGCCTGGGCAACGCGCTGTACCGCGCTCAGCCTGTCTGTCGTCAGAACTCGTCCCCGCCAGACCCCTTCAGTCTCGTACGGTTGGCGCGGGTAGTTGTGTATGTCAAACCGTCAAAGGAGATAACCATGTCTTACGACCACACGAATTTCCAGAATATCCTTGCGCAGCGGATCATTGGCCGTTTTTACCAGGCGCACGCTCAAAAAGACGTTGCGCTTCTGCGGACGGTTGTTACGCCCGACTGGCAATACGTGCCTGCGTCTTTCGGGACGGCCGGGGGGCCAGACCAGATGATTCCAGTATTTGTTGACTTGGCTTCTGCGTTGCCGGACATGGACGTTCAGATCTTGGACGTATTGATCCACGGGAACATGGTTGGCGTGCGGGCAAAAGTCACGGGAACGCAGTCTGGGTCTCTGATGGGCATCGCAGCGACATCCAGGCCAATCGAGTTTGCGATTCACTCTTTTCACGAGTTTCGCGATGAACGTATAGCGAAAACCTGGCATATCGAGGACTGGCTAAGTGTCTTCCATCAGCTCGGAACGCTGCCGCCCAGTCTCAATTGAACAAGCATTGTCGGAAGGTATGGCGCTTTTGTGGGCATTTCCGGTGCCCAGCAAGTTCGGATTGCATCGAGTGCCCGGGCCTGGGTCGCTTCCGCCGCCGTCCGGTTGTTGTTGTCGTCGACGGCATCATGAGAGGGCTTGCGCAATGCCTGCCGGTATGCGAGCAGGTCGTGGTGCGTGAGATCCGACAGCGGGCCGAGTTGCTGCGCTTCGCACCACATGACCAGCCGCCGCAGTTCGGTCCGATATGCACGCAGCGTATGCGGTGAGCGGCTCGCGCGATCGCGCAGGAAGAGCGCGACAGCGTGCGCGTCGTCGCCCACGCCGAGCGTGTTGGTTGCGCTCGCCACATTCGCGAAGCGTCCCGCGCGCGCCACGCGATCAATGGATGCGGCACGGTGGCCAGCGCCGTGGTCTCCCGCGAGGTTTCCCGTATTGGCTCACCGGTCGCGGACGGCAATCCCACTTCGGGCGAGACCCTGAAGCGTCTTCGATGCGTGTGCAGTACGCGCTGCAACACCGCCTCCGGCGTGGGTGCATTGTCGCTTGCCGCAGTGCGCGCGCGGCCGCGATCCCAGTATGGGACTGTTAAAAAGCGAGGGGTTCCGCTTCTGCCGCCCGCTGCAGGAACTCGAGAAAGCGGAACACGTCCTCCGGTCCTTCGTCAATGCGCGCTCGATAGGCTGCAAACCTGGTTGCCAGATCACCATTGATCACCGCGCATCGCACCTGGGCAAGCAGATGGACGCCACGTGGCGTCCAGCGCATGTGCTGGCGCTTGCACATGCGTGCGTTGACCACCTGGTTCACCGCCGATTCCGCCATGGCCGTCGAAATCGGCTCGCGCTCACGATGGTGCTTCCCGTAGGCGGTCGTCGAGCCGTGGTTGCTTTTCAGGTAAGCGAACAACTCGCCGAGGCGATAGTCGAGTTGCTCGAGGCTCCGCGCGAATCGCTGCGTCGGTGGCACAACGATGCGACAGAGCAGCGGGATCTGTCGCATCCGTTGCTCCGCTTTTGCAGCGTTCGCATGCCAGAAGCACCAGCGCAATTTGTTGACGTAAGTTTGCAGCGCTTTCTTCGTGTACTGCTCAGTCTCGGATCGTGGCAGCAAACCCCTGACGATCTGCTCGAGATACCGCACCCGCATCGAGATGTGAAACCAGTCAAGGATCGGCGTGGCGCTAAACGGGAGCTGACGATAGATGCTTTGGATCCCGTTGGCACCGTCTGTGATCACCGAGAGTCGTGGGTGAGAGGTCCCGGCGTGCATCTGGACAAGCGAAGCGAGCCTTTCGGTAAGCATCGTCGACAGATGCGCCGTAAGGCGCAAATTTCGTCCGCTTGGGCTGGGATCACCGCCTGTTGCAAGTTATGCAGCAGTTGCTTTCCATCCGCCAATGACAGCCCTACAGATTCGAGATCGAGTGTCTGGCTTGGCCGGTCGATGCGGCCTACCTCGATCGTATTTACATCACCCCAGTCGGTAATCAATTCGACGCGAACAACGATTTTCATCGCGGACCTCGACGTAGGTACTGGCGAGGTTCAATGCTAGCGCTGCCGAAAACCCCTCGCTTTTTAACAGTCCCGCACTACGTTGATTCGGCGATGTGGCCCTGGCGCAGCAGTGCGCTGGCCTCAGCGGCCGCCACCGCCTCGCTGAAATGAAAGCCCTGCGCCTTCGTCGCCCAATTCGTGTCAGCGAGCAGCAGACGCTGCTGCTCGGTCTCTACGCCCTGCGCAATCACGCCGATACCGGCCTCGCGCGCGAGGTTGACGATGGCACGGATCGTCGCCGCACTCCCGGGATCGCTAGTGGACCGGTGGATGAGCGATTGAGCAATCTTCAGATGGCTCACGCGCCAGGCCCGGATATAGTCAAACGACGCGTACTCGCTGCCGAAATTGTCGATGGCGATCTTCACGCCGAGTTCGCGCAGCGCCCGGAGCACGTCGTTCTGGGACCACGCGAGCCGGGTCAGGGTCGCCTCCGTCACGTCGAACTCCAGGTCGGACGGGGCAAGCCGCCATTTCGCGATGGTTTCGGCGACATCGCGAATGAAAGTCTGGGCGCTACCAAGCTCGCACAAGGACAGATTGACGGCGATCATCAGGGGGGCCACGCCTTCGTCGCGCCATGCCCTCATCTGACGGCATGCCTCATCCAGCACCCAGTGGCCAAGAGCTCTCATCGTGCCGGCCCGCTCAGCAATCGGCACAAAAATGCCGGGGGCAAGGAGGCCGCGTGCCGGATGATGCCAGCGCACCAGCGCTTCCATCCCGACAATGTTCCCGGAGGACAACTCGACCTCGGGCTGGTACTGGAGTTCCAGTTCGCCGCGATCCGCTGCGCCTCTCAGATCATCGGCGAGCGTCACCCGTTCGAGCACGGACTGGTCGAGCCCGTCGGAATGGAAACAATACCGGTTGCCGCCATCTTGCCTGGCGCGGTGGAGCGCGAGATCAGCCTGCATCAGCAGCGCGTGCGCGTCGCTGCTTCCCTCGACGTAAGGACTGACCCCGATGCTGGTGGTGATCCGCACATCGTTGCCATCGAGGTGGTAGGTGAAGGCCAGTGCCGTCCGGAGTCTCGCCGCCAGGCTCCCAGCGTTAGCGGGCTCGCCCATCTCGCCCTGCAGGATGGCGAATTCATCCTCACCCAGGCGGGTCACCAGATCGCGTTCGCCCATGCAGGTCGTCAGACGCTTCGCGACCTCCCGAAGCAGCAGGTCGCCAACCGGGCGACCCAGTGTGTCATTGACCGACCCGAAATGATCGAGACCCAGATGGAAGACCGCAAACGGCATGGCGCCGCGTTGGGCGGCCGCGAACGCGTGGCGCAGCCGGCGTAGGAATGTCGTCCGGTTCGCCAGTCCCGTGAGCGCATCGGTACCGGCGAGCCGCGCGGTTTTCTCCTCCGCGGCCTGTTCCCGGGTCATGTCGAGGATCATCCCTTCGATTTCGATGAGCCGTCCCTCCCGGTCGCGCACCGGGACGAAGCGGTTCTCGACACAACGACCGGCGCCGTCGCCGGTGCGCAGGCGGAACTCGACCGACGCGCCCGTGACGCCCCGGTCCAGCACGCGCGCGATGGCTGCTTCGACCCGCGTCCGATCGCGCGGATCGACGAGCTCCTCGACCCAGGCTGACGAGGCCAGCAAGGCGTCACGGTCGTGACCGAACCGTGTGATGCCCTGTGATATGTACAGGAGTGAAAGCCCGGGCTCGCCACGCAGACGGTAGAAGATAGCCGGGCCGTTCTCCACGACGGGATTCGCCTCGTCGGGCTCCCGGGTTTCTCCCTCGATGGCCAGCGCGAGGTTGCTCATTCCGACAGTGGCCGCTCCTGTCGTGCGCCGCCTGGTCGTGAGCATGCTGGCGACCCGACGTATCCCGGCAGGGTTCAGTGGCCCGTCGGGAATGAGCAGCCGGTTGTCTGCTCCCAGGCGCGCGGCCAGCGTTTCCCGGCGGGCGTCGGCATCCGCGTTTATCAGCGCGAATTGCAATTGCGAGTCCACCTGCCAGAGCCGCCTGATCGTCGTCGGGCCGTCCCAGCCGGACGACATGCACATGTTGAGGAATGCCATTGCATAGGGCCGGTTCCGCCCAAGTGCGCGCTCGACCCGCGCAAGCGCTTCCTGTCCCGAATGCGCGGAGTCGACCGGAAACGCCTCGCGAGCGACCGGCACTCCGACCGACAGGGCCGTCCGGGTTGTCGCCAGCGCGGTTTCACTGTCGGGGTGGCCAGCGAGAATCCTGCGCAGATCCTCCTGCGTCACCGCGTTGTCGTCGATTACCAGAATGCGCCGATTGGCCGGATCGGCCTGCATTTTCGTCCGGGATCCTTCACGGACCCGGTGGCCGTGCCCGGGTAGAACGCGCGCGCACACCGGTGCCGTCACGGTGTTCCTCGCGTGGTGTGTTCCGCCCCTTGACGGCCAGTGCTGCACGGTATGGGCCGAAGCCATGATTCCCCCGTTCGTGGTGCGGCCGCAATGGACGGCGCGCGTCAGGCTGTCCCTGACCTACCGATCACGGCAGTACCGCATGCCTGGCTCCTCGCTTCACTGGGCTGCGAGGCGCGTGCCGCGCACTCGGGGCGTTGCAGGGACGCCGTCCCCCTGCGCTCCCCACGGCGCCGAACCCACTGGCGGTACCTGCGGACCGGAGAGACCCGACGGGCAAGCAGCGTCCGGCACGAGCCGTTCGCGCATGCGATGCACCGGGGGCTGTGCTATGTATATCCCGCTTTTCCCGCAGCACGCCAGTTCCGTCAGATGATAGGAAGTATAGTTACGCCATGCTGTCTCGCAAGTCCAGACATTCCTTGTTTTCGCGCGCCGCGGAGCCTGTGGGCCTGCGATCGGGAAACGGTCAGCTCTTTCGCCCGGCCCTAAGAGGGTAGGAGCAAGGATTCGTGCAGTTTGCGTAACATCGCCCGGCAAGCCTTGTTGCTCAAGGCTTTGAGCCGCGTGGTACGATCCGGCCGCTTGTCCCAATTGAAGCAGTCTGAAAGTATCACCAGCAGAGCCAGGCCCCGCCTGGCGGGATCTTGTATGAATCAAGGTTGGCTTTGACTGGGATGAACGTCCCACTGATACGCATTTCCGCGCGAATCCTTACCCTTGCCAATGTTTGTGCGAGCTATCTAGCCCGTTACCCTCGTCTTACAGAGCGTCGAAGCGTCAAGGCCACCCTTGGGGAATCCTGGCGGAGAGCCTACTATTGTCTGATCAAACGTCCGCCCGGCACAGAGAGGGGAACGTGGTCAGAAGGAGGTGAACGTCATGTCCTGCACGGGCCGTACCGGCAAGAAAGCGGCCGCCGAGTCTAGGGCGAGGGCGCTTTGGATGTTCGAAGGGACAGTAACCGAAATGGAATGGGTAGAAGCGCCATACCTGTCGACAGCCGATACCAGGCGTATTGCGGTGGCCGAACTCTGTCCGTCGCTCGAGTCCGTTGTGATGAACGTCTGGACCGACGAGGTGCCTGCAAGCGAGCATCCAACTATCGTCCGGCAAGTGCAGTCTGGCGTTCGTCATGGCTGTTCTGAGCTGCTCCGCGAAGACAATGAACAGCGAGAGGTCGCAATGGGGAGGGTGCTCTTCACCCTTCCGCCGTACTGGGAGCCTCCGGCTGCGCAGGCAGAGCCGCAGTGGCCTCTACATCAACTGCGGGCATTCCGCTGGTCTGCCGCGATTATTGCGTACGCCGTGCGCAACGCGATCGAGCCTTTGCATACCCGGTACACGTCGGATGAGTCGATGCCGCCCCTGAATAGAGGAATCCGAAATACGGTGTACGTGACGCTGCTTCGACGGCCGGAGGTCGGATGGCGGCTTAGCGAGCTTCCTCGTGTCTTCATCGAAGAACATTTAAAGAGCGGAGTGCGCATCCAGTTGCCGCGCGTTGTTGGTTGACCGGCCGTGGTGCGTTAGCACCCGTGATGGTTGATGACCGCCGCTGGAAAGCGGTGGCCATGATAAGGCGGTTTTGCATTCTTCATCGCGCGATCTTATGCGACTATCCCAATAGCGTGACAACGCCCTCGAGAGCACACAATTAATTCTTGCGCGCTGTAATCGATATTCCGCAATGGCTGTATATAGGTTATCAGCCGAAAAACTCGTCCATCCTGTCGCGATAATTCCATATCGCCTATTCTGCTTTATCATGTTGAATTGATGTCTCAAATCGGCATAAGCGATAAAACGCTATTGTGCTAGAACCGGTCTGTTGCCGGGCCGTCTGGAGGGCGCCCACGAGACATCGGCGCGCACATTCAAACGCCTGGATGGATCTGGCCGGGATGGCAATATAATTATTCAAATGGAATAAAAGCAGCTAAACGTTCATCCGAAATATTGCATTTATAAAAATTGAACGGTTATCATGGCGTCTCGCTTCCGCTTATCGAATCTCTGTAACAGGGGAGCCAGCAATAATTGCTGCGCATGCAATGCGGTAGCGGCAATTCAAACTTCGATCGAAGGCAGGCCAGATGAAGGAGACAACATGCTGAGTCCCCATGAATTCCCCACCCTGATGCTCGTCAGACAGGCGCCCGAGCAGGTCGAACTGAGCCGCGCCGAACTCGACGCGCTGCTGGAGCGTCAGCTCATCGCCCTGGAAAATCTTGCGTCCGAACGGTCGTACCCTCGTGTCACGAGTGACGGCGACTCCATACTCAACTCAATCGCCCGGATACGCTAGGTAGATGCGGTATCTGTCGCCTGGCTCTGGAGGGAGCTGCGGCGTTGCTTTCTGTCAGATCCGACCCGTGTGCTACTGAGGCGCACGACGGACGAGCCGACGAAACAGATGTAACCAGAATGATCGAGCAGGCAGTTTAATTCGGAGTGCATATTTTAAGTGCTGGCCTGAACGCGTTGTGATGCCTCGTGTCTGGCCGGTGTACGGGTACCGTGATTGATCCACCATCGGGATCCGGCCGCAAGCCGCCCGACTGAATGCGGATTGTGCGCCAGAGCGAATTTTTGAGGAGTTTAGCAATGCCCCTATTGAGTCCCGAGCAGGTCGCGGCCGCGCAGAAAGCCAATCTCGACGCGTTCTTCGGATTGAGCGGCAAGGCATTTGAAGGTGTCGAAAAGCTGGTCGCGCTGAACCTGCAGGCCATCAAATCCACGCTGGCCGAGGCGCAGGAGAACACGACAAAAGCGCCTGGCACGAACGACCCGCTGCAGTGGCTTGCGTTGCAGGCCGGCGTTACAGGACTTTTCGCGGAGAAATGGCAGGCATACGGGCGTCAGTTGCTGGACATCACTTCGACCACGCAGGCTGAGGTGACACAACTCGCTCGGGCACAGTATGAGCTGTATAACGCTCGTGTGCAGACGCTTGTCGAGGACGCGGCGAAGAGTGCTCCAGCGGGTTCCGAAGCGACGATCGCTGCGTGGAAATCCGCGATCAGCGCTACCAGCACCTGGTACGACACGCTGCAGAAAACGGGTCAACAGGCCATGCAGGTTGCCGGGAGCAACCTTGACGCGGTCACGGCCGCTGCATCGAGCGCCGCGCGGCGCGCCAACGGGCAGGCGTCCGCAGTCGCGAGTGTGAAGCGGTAAGACAGAGGCGGGCAGCGATGCCCGCGTTGCTGCAGCCGTATTCCAGAACGGACTCCTTCTCGATGACGGAATCTGATTTCCCGTTCATACGGTTCTTGAATAAAGGTAGCGCTGCTCCGAATCAGCATGCGGCCTGATTTTTGTGAGGATGATGTTGATGACAAAACAGATTGCGGTGGTGACAGGTGGAATGGGCGGACTCGGTGAGGCGATCAGCATCAGGCTTCATGACGCTGGCTATGCGGTCATGGTTACCTGTTCGCCGGGCAACACCGGTGCGAACGAGTGGCTCGCCCGGATGGAAGCCGAGGGACGACAATTCCTCGCATACACGGTCGACGTCGCCGACTACGACTCGTGCGAAAGATGCGCGGCGCAAATCAGCGCTGAAGTTGGACCGATCGACATCCTGATCAATAACGCCGGCATTACACGCGACGCCAGCTTCAGGAAGCTCGACAAGGTCAATTGGGACGCGGTAATCCGGACCAACCTCGACTCGGTTTTCAACATGACGAAGCCGGTGTGCGACAGCATGGTTGAGCGTGGCTGGGGCCGCATCATCAACGTGTCGTCGATCATTGGCTCCAAGGGCGGGTTCGGTCAGACCAACTACGCCGCGGCGAAGGCCGGCATGCATGGCTTCACGAAATCGCTGGCGCTCGAAGTGGCAAAGAAGGGCGTCACCGTCAACACGATCTCGCCTGGCTATATCGCGACCAGGATGGTGATGGCGGTGCCCGAGGAAATCCGCGAGACGAAGATCATTCCGCAGATTCCGGTTGGCCGGCTCGGACAGCCCGACGAAGTCGCCGCGCTCGTGCTGTACCTCTGCTCGCGCGAGGCAGGCTTCGTGACCGGTTCCAATATCGCGATCAACGGTGGCCAGCATATGCATTAAACGGGTGGCCTGCCAGATCATGCGTCGGCACCACGAACAGTCAGGTGTTCGTGGCGATGGACGGGCGGTGTCACGCTTCCCGTCACTTTGGGTAAATCGTCCCTTTGGCGCTGTCGGGTAGCTGGGCGCGGTTACCCGCGTCCAGCCCCCTCAGAACCGTGCATGGGTCTTTCGATCCACACGGCTCA
>NZ_JBYSWU010000091.1:0-11894 GCF_058781505.1 Paraburkholderia sp. FW306-2-2C-D06C
CTCGCGCGGGCTGATCGGCAGTCTTGGTGAGCGCATCGTGGTGGCCTCGCCGATCTACAAGCATCATTTCGATCTGCACACCGGCGAGTGCCTCGAGGCGCCCGAGAATTCCGTCAACGCCTACCCGGTGCGCGTCGAGAGCGGCAAGGTGTGGGTCGCGGCATGAGACACGAATATGCCGTGCAGACCTCAGGAGGCGCATCGTTCACCGCGCCTTCCCGACCACGTCTCATTGTCGTCGGCAACGGCATGGCCGGCATGCGCACTGTCGAGGAACTGCTCAAGCTCGCACCGGACCTCTACGACATCACCGTATTCGGTGCCGAGCCGTACGGCAACTACAACCGCATCCTGCTGTCGCCGGTGCTCGCGGGCGAGAAGAGTGTCGACGATATCATCCTCAACACGCGTGACTGGTATGCGGATAACGGTATCCGGCTGCATGCGGGCGACCCGGTGGCCGTGATTGACCGCAGGCGCCGCATCGTGCGCTCGCAAAGCGGCATCGAGGTGGGCTACGACCGGCTGCTGATCGCGACCGGCTCCACGCCATTCCTGATTCCGGTGCCGGGTCACCAGCTGCCGGGGGTGATCGCGTTTCGCGACATCCAGGACGTCGAAACGATGCTCGCCGCAGCGCGCAGCCACCGTCACGCGGTGATCATCGGCGGCGGTCTCCTCGGGCTGGAGGCGGCGAACGGGCTCATGCGCCAGGGCATGTCGGTCACGGTCGTGCACGACACCGACAGCCTGATGGACCGTCAGCTCGACAGGAGCGCATCGGCCCTGCTGCTGCAGACGCTGGAGCGCAAGGGCCTGCGTTTCCTGCTGAAGGCCCGCACCGCCGAAATCGTCGGGCCGGAGCGTGTCAGCGCAGTGCGTTTTGACGACGGCACGGAGATTCCCGCCGACCTGGTTGTCATGACGGCCGGGGTGCGCCCGAACATCAAGCTCGCGAAGCAGGCTGGCTTGCACTGTGAGCGAGCGATCGTTGTCGATGACACGTTGCAGACCTACGATCCGCGTGTCTACGCCGTCGGCGAATGCGTGCAGCACCGGACGGCGACCTTTGGCCTCGTCGCGCCGATCTGGGATCAGGCGCGTGTCTGCGGCGCGCACCTGGCCGGTGCGGGCCACCGTCGTTACGTGCAGCGCGCGACGGCGACCAAGCTGAAAGTCACCGGCGTCGACCTTTATTCTGCCGGCGACTTCACCGGCGGCCCGGACAGTGAAGACCTGGTGCTGCGCGATCCGCGACGAGGCGTCTACAAGCGCCTCGTGATCGAAGATAGCCGGGTGATCGGCGCAGTCCTCTACGGCGACGTCAAGGACGGAGCGTGGTACTTCGAACTGATCCAGAACCGGACCGACATTTCTCCGCTGCGCGACCAACTGCTGTTCGGCAAAGCCCTGTGCGAGGCGCAGCCCGCCTGAACCGGAATCGAACGTGAGTTTTCCCATCGTCATTTCCAATACGCCTGACGGTAGCCGTGACGCGGTCCGAACCACCTGTCCCTATTGCGGCGTCGGCTGCGGCGTGCTGGCGACGCCACGCCCGGACGGCCAGCCCGACATTGCCGGCGACGAACGCCATCCGGCAAACGCCGGCCGCCTGTGCGTGAAGGGCTCGGCGCTCGGTGAAACGGTCGGGCTCGATGGACGCCTGCTGCATCCGAAGCTGCGCGAGCCGGGCAGCGGGGAGTTGCGCGACGTGTCGTGGAGCGATGCGCTCGACACGGTCGCCGGCGGCTTTCGCCGGATCATCGATCAGCACGGCCCGGATGCCGTCGCGCTCTACGTCTCGGGACAACTGCTGACGGAGGACTACTACGTCGCCAACAAGCTGATGAAGGGCTATGTCGGCAGCGCGAACATCGACACCAATTCGCGCCTGTGCATGTCGTCGTCGGTCGCGGGGCACAAGCGTGCGTTCGGCGAAGACCTGGTGCCGGTGTGCTACGAAGACCTCGAACTGGCGGACCTGGTCGTGCTGGTCGGATCGAACACCGCGTGGTGCCATCCGATCCTGTTCCAGCGGATCGTCAGAATCAAGGAAACGCGACCCGATATGAAGGTCGTCGTGATCGACCCGCGCTACACCGCGACCTGCGAGATGGCCGACCTGCACCTGCCGCTGAAGGCGGGCTCCGACGTCCGGCTGTTCAACGGCCTGCTCAGTTTTCTCGCTGAACACGACACGACGGATGCAGGCTTCGTCGATGCGCATACGACCGGCTACGCGCAGGCGCTCGATGCCGCCTCAACCGACGCGGCGAACGGCTTTGACCTCGCGCAATGCGCGAAGGCCTGCAAGGTCGACCCACACGATCTGCTCGAGTTCTATCGGCTCTTTGCGCGGACCGAGCGGGTGGTGACGGTCTATTCTCAAGGCGTGAATCAGTCAACCTCCGGCACTGACAAAGTCAACAGCATCATCAATTGCCATCTGCTGACAGGTCGCATCGGCAAGCCGGGGATGGGCCCGTTCTCGTTTACCGGACAGCCGAACGCGATGGGCGGGCGTGAAGTGGGCGGCCTCGCGAACATGCTGGCGGCACATCTGGAGCTCGACAATCCGCAGCATCGCGAACTCGTGCAGACTTTCTGGGGGGCGCCCGCCATCGCGGAGCGGCCGGGACTCAAGGCGGTCGAGCTGTTCAGGGCGATCGAGACAGGCCGGATCAAGGCCGTCTGGATCATGGGCACGAACCCTGTGGTGAGCTTGCCCGACGGCGATCAGGCGAAGCGCGCTCTCGCGCGCTGCGAGCTCGTCGTCAGCTCCGACATTGTCGAGCACACCGACACCAATGCGTTTGCCCACGTCATGCTGCCGGCGCTCGGCTGGGGCGAGAAAGACGGCACCGTCACCAACTCCGAGCGCAGGATCTCGCGCCAGCGGGCGTTCCTGCAGGCACCGGGCGAAGCGCGCGCCGACTGGCGGATCATCTGCGACGTCGCACAGCGGATGGGGTATGCGGGCTTCGATTTTTCGGATCCGCACGAGATCTTCGACGAGCATGCGCGGCTGAGCGCTTATCGTAACGAGGCCGGCAACGAGGCCGGCAACGAGGCGGGCAACGGTAGCGAGAGCACTGACAGCTACGCGAAAACTAGCAACGCGCACATTGAAGGTGATGTGCCGCGTGTGTTCAATCTGGGCGGGCTCGTCGCGCTCGGCCGCGAGCGTTACGATGCGCTGCAGCCGATCCAGTGGCCGGTGCTGGCGGCGAACGGCGCGGCGCAGCGCGGTACAGCGCGTCTTTTCGGTGATCGCCGCTACGCCCACGCGGACGGCAAGGCGCGTTTCGTCGCGACACCCCCGCGCGCACCGATCCACGCACCGGACGGCGAGTATCCGCTAACGCTGAATACCGGCCGGGTGCGCGACCAATGGCACACGATGACCCGCACGGGCAAGTCGGAGAAGCTCGCCGGCCACGTGACGGAAGCATTCGTCGATTTGCATCCGCAGGACGCGCTGTCGTGCGGTGTGCGTGAAGGTGAACTCGCGCGCGTGTCGAGCCGTTGGGGCACGATGGTCGCACGTGTGCAGCATGGCGGCGGCATGTCGCGTGGCAGCGTGTTCGTGCCGATCCACTGGAACGATCAGGTTGCGTCCGATGCGCGCGTCGGCGCAGTGGTGAATCCCGAGGTCGATCCGGTCTCCGGGGAGCCCGAGTTCAAACATACGCCGGTTCGCGTCGACAGGTTTGACGTCGCCTGGCACGGTTTCTCGTTGAGCCGTCACGCTCCGGTGCTGGACGACGTGACCTACTGGACGCGCGTCCACGGCGCGCAGTTCGTGCGCTACGAACTCGCGGGGCGCAAGCCGCTCGACGATCACAGCGGCTGGGCGCAAGCGCTGTTAGGTATTGACGATCCGCACGCCGACTGGCTCGAGTACGAGGATCGGACGTTGGGCATCTATCGCGCCGTGCATCTGGTCGACGAGCGTATCGAGAGTTGCATCTTCGTATCGGCGCGCCCCGAGTCGCCGTTGCCGTCGCGTACGTGGCTCGCGAGCCTGTTCGGGAAGGACGGGCTCGACGAGGAGGATCGTGCCGGCCTGCTGTTTGGACAGCCGATTGGCAAGGGCGTCGATACGGGGCCCACGGTCTGCTCGTGTTTCGGTGTCGGACGCAATACGATCTGCACGGCGATCCGTGAGCAAGGGCTAAAGACTGCGGCGGAGATCACCGCGTGCCTGAAGGCCGGCGGTAACTGCGGGTCCTGCGTGCCGGAACTGAAGAAGCTGCTGGTCGACACCGAGCTGGAACGGTTGAGCACCGCCTGAATCGGATGCCAGGCCGCGGCGTCGATATCCGCCCGGACGGTGCGAGAAGCCCGCGGCAGGCTCGCGGCATCGAATGTTATGTGATCGATGCCGCGAGCATTCCGGTCGAACGCCACCAGCGACGCGCGAAGACCGGCCGGCTCGATGCGATCAAGCTGCTCACCAACCTGCGTGCGTGTCCGTTGCGTGATTCCGGTTACTTGTGCGGACCACCCCCGCGCGATCCGCTCGCGCTCGACGGCTGAAAGTCACTGCCGAAACCACTTGAGCCGTGCCCGCCGCCGTGGCCTTCGGCGCGCGCTTCGCCGTGCCCGCCGCCGTGCCCTTCGCCGTGCCTGCCGCCTGCCATGCCGCCTGCCATGGCGCCGCCGTGATGAAAGTCACGATCATTATCATGGCCGTGATGAAAATCGAAGTCATGGTCATGGTGGTGATGGTGAAAGCGGTCGATATCGACAAAGCCGAGAAAGCCTCCTTCGTACAAGGGATACCCATAGCCGGGACCGCAGTAATATTCGGCGCCCGCAGGATGGGTCACTATGTATTCCTGATCACAGGAATACATCGATGTGTCGTAAGGCGTCGCGGCACAGCCGCCCAGCACCGCGGCTGCAAACACCCCTGTCAAAGGGGGCAAAATCATGTGCTGCACGATAAGACCTCATTTAACGCGGCGGAACGACTCCGCTAAAGATTTAGACCGCGACGGGGCGTGCATGTCCGGGGGCCGCGCAGGGGAAATTCGTTACCGCGTGTGACAAAACGAGGTCGCCAAGCCCCTCATGACGAACCCGCCACGCCCGGCGTCTGAGTCAAATCGCCAACGTTCTGTCGTCCCACCCCGGGCGCTTCGCTCCGGCTGCGGATTGTTTCCTTTCTGAAGCTTACGGCCGCCGACCAGCGAGGCCGACAAGCGAGGCCGAGTAGCGAGGCCGACCAGCGAGCAGCCGCGCAACCCTTACCGCTCCTCTGGTTCGATCTGCGCTCCGATATTCAGTGCGAGGGTGAACCCTTAATTCATTAGACAAATTGCCGTTAACCCGTTCGAGACCCTCCCAGCCGGAACGGGAAAGCGAATGGCAACCCGGTTCAAGGGGCTCGAAGCTTGCCGCATCCAGCCCCTTTGCGCCGCTCAGGCTGCGCATCCGTTGCCGAAGCGTCAGCCGCCTCGCAGTGGGCGTATTGCAACGTGCCGCGATTCGCTTTCGCCTCGGGACGGGTATTGGCCCGATCGCTGAAATCCCGTTGGGGCGTCGCATTAGCGTGCTGAAGCACTGTCGATATAGGAGTTACGAACAAATGTGGATTGCAAACCTGAAAATCGGGGCTCGTCTCAGTTCAGCGTTCGGCCTCGTCGTGGCGCTGTTGATAGGGACGGCGGTCGTCGGCATCGAGCACCTCGACTCCAGCAACGCAAAGATGGACAGCATCGTCAGTGAGCGCTACTCGCTGATCGCCTTGAGCAACCAGATCAAGAACAACGGCTACAAGGCCAATGGCATTCTGAGCAACCTGTTGCTGGCCAGCTCCGAGGAGCAGGCGAAGAAATACATGGACGACTATGCCGTCATCAGAAAAACCAATGCCGACGCGTACGCTAGGCTCGAAAATCTGCTGAAGAGCGACGACAGCAAGGCGCTCTTCAAGGAGCAGTTCCAGGCGCGCACCACTTACGGCAGCAGTGTCCGCAAGTTCTTCGACCTCGTGAAGGAGAACCGGCAGCAGGAAGCTCGCGAGCTCTATCTCGGCGGCCTTGCGCGTCAGCAGGACGAGTATTACGTACTGGTCGACAAGATGGTCGACTACCAGGCGGCCCAGATGCAAAGGGACGTCGTGCGAGCCGCCGACGAAGGGAACAACGCCAAGACCCAGATGGTTCTGCTGTCCATCGGCGCGATATTGACTGCGGTGGCAACAGCCTTCTTCATCACGCGCGGCATCACACGGCCGATCAACCGTGCAGTGAGCCTCGCCGAAGCAGTGGCACAAGGCGACCTGACTCATCGTCTTGACGTCGACTCGAAAGACGAGGTCGGCAGGCTGCTGGACGCACTGAGGCACATGATCGGGAACCTGCATGGCATCGTAGTCCGGGTACGCAAGGGGACCGAAACGATCACCCATGCGTCACGCGAAGTCGCAAGCGGAAACATGGATCTGTCCAGCCGTACGGAGCAGCAGGCAAGCGCCCTCGAGCAAACGGCGGCCGCCATGGAGCAGCTCACGTCCACAGTCAGACAGAACGCGGACAACGCGCTCGAGGCAAACCGGGTTGCATCGAACGCGTCCGTCATTGCGGCAAAGGGCGGGGAGGCCGTCAACCGTGTGGTGGACACAATGAGCGCGATCAACGACTCGTCGCGCAAGATCGTCGACATCATCGGCGTCATCGAGGGCATTGCGTTCCAGACCAACATCCTCGCGCTGAATGCCGCTGTGGAGGCCGCGCGCGCCGGCGAACACGGCCGAGGTTTCGCCGTGGTGGCGGCAGAAGTACGCAGCCTCGCCCAGCGCAGTGCGGTGGCTGCGAAAGAAATCAAGGCGCTCATCGACGACTCGGTCGGCCACGTCGGCAACGGCAGCAAGATCGTCGAAGAAGCCGGGCAGATCATTCGCGAAGTCGTGAGCAGCATCTCGCAGGTAACGGCAATCGTCGGCGAGATGAGTTCGTCCAGTCGGGAACAGAGCGACGGCATCGAGCAGATCAGCCGTGCAGTCACACAGATGGACCAGGTGACACAGGAAAACGCGGCACTGGTCGAAGAAAGCGCCGCGGCAGCGCAGGCCTTGCGCGGCCAGGCTGCCGAGCTCACCGACATGGTCGCTGAGTTCACCCTGGACGAGGCGGTGTCTCGCGATCTGCGTTTGCAATCCCCCGCGGTACGCGCGAGCGACCCGCGTCACATGATCGACGTGACGCGGCCGCCGCTACTGCTCGGCAGATGAAAGCGGCTGTCGCTGAAGCACCTGGGCATAAAGGACGGAGACACGAGCCGCTTGGGCAAAGCGGCTCGATGAAAGAAGCAAGGGAACGCGACTGCAAGTGTGCGCAACTCGCGTTCCGGGCCAACTCGCCGCCTGCTCGACGGCACCCGTCCTGCTGCATCAGCCTGGCGCTGCCTGGCGAGGGGCTATCGGGGAGTGGACAGCGAGATCCGATTAACGGTTTCTGTCGATACGCCTAAACAACATGTCCAACGATTATTCCGAGCCTGTCGCCGTCCCGCAGCATTCTTCCGGCATCTCCACGCAGCAGACTCCCGTCGATACGCCGACAGTCTCCTCGTTGCAGATCACCCGCTTCGTCGACGCGCATCGCCACGACGGCTACCGGATCGCGCGTCTCGATCCGCTCGCGCTCGCACCGCGCGTCGCTATGCCCGAACTCTCGCCGCAATTCTATGGGCTCGATGCGGCCCAGATGCGCCCAACTGATCAGGCGGGATTTCCCTTCGCGTTCACCGTGGCGGAGCTGGAGCAGCAACTCAAACGCGTCTACTGTGGCGCGCTCGGACTCGACTGCAGCGGTATGCGCAGCGAGTCGCGCCGACGATGGCTCTTCAACCGCATGGAGTCCGAGCTCGTATGTCCCGCGCCGACGCCGCAACAGCGCGACGCGGTACTGGGTCGCCTGCTGGCAGCGGAAATGTGGGAACGCCTTGTGGTTTCTCGCCACGAACATGCAAAGCGCTTTTCTCTGGAAGGCTGCGACAGCCTCGTGCCGCTGCTGGACGCGTTGATCGACAGCGCGGCCATCGGCGGTGTGCAGCAGATCTTTCTGGGCATGCCTCACCGCGGACGTCTCAACGTGCTCGTCAATGTGATGGACTTCCCCGTCGCGAAGATGTTGGCCTGCCTGGACCACGAATCCGACATTGCCGCGGTGCAGACCGATCTGCCCTACCACCTGGGCAGCACGGCGCGCAAGCAGACCCAGCATGGCGAAGTCGCGCTGTGGCTGGCACATAACCCGTCGCATCTGCAGAGCGTGTACCCGGTCGTCAGCGGCATGGCGCGCGGATGGCAGGATGAACACCCCGATGCGGCTTGTGTACCGATCGTCGTTCACGGCGACGCCGCATTCGCCGGCCAGGGCATCGTCATGGAGACGCTGAACCTGACTCGCAAAAGCGGCTACACGCTGGGCGGCACCATTCATGTCATCGTCAACAATCAGATTGGCTTCACGACGCCCAATCTCATGGATGTGTGCGAGAACACGTATTGCACAGACATCGCGCGCATGATCGATGCGCCCGTCATTCACGTCAATGCCGACCACCCGGACGATGTC
This sequence comes from Paraburkholderia sp. FW306-2-2C-D06C, assembly GCF_058781505.1. Taxonomy (NCBI): domain Bacteria; kingdom Pseudomonadati; phylum Pseudomonadota; class Betaproteobacteria; order Burkholderiales; family Burkholderiaceae; genus Paraburkholderia; species Paraburkholderia sp. FW306-2-2C-D06C. The sequence continues at coordinate 8,589 of NZ_JBYSWU010000091.1, forward strand.
ATTCGCGCCGCCCGGATCGCGTTCGACTACCGGATGAAACACGAAGCCGACGTTGTCATCGACCTGATTGGTTACCGGCGCCTCGGACACTCGGAGCACGACATTCCGGCCATCACGCAGCCGCTGGTGCAGATAGCCGTCGCGGTCCACCCCACGGTAACGGAGCGCTATCACGCAGCAATCGGTGCCGCTGAGCCACTCGCTGATCTGCGTGCCAACGCGCTGCGGACGTTGCAGGCGCAACCGGTCGATGCGAATGCGCCTGTTCGCGCGCCAGGGACGCCTGAGAACGCAGCAACGACACCGCTCCATTCGATATCGCCAGAGCGAATCCGATCGTTGACGGCAGCGGCGACCCGCGTGCCGGACGGCTTCCGTCTGCATGAATTCGTCGCCAACCTCATCGCAAGGTGGCAGGCGACGGCCGCCAGCCCAAGCCATGCCGCGGACTGGTGCTTTGCCGAAAACATCGCTTACGCGTCTCTGCTGGAAGAGGGGCGCAGTATTCGCCTTTCGGGCATGGACGTGGGGCGCGGCACGTTCATGCACCGGCATGCGGTCTGGCACGCACAGGATCACCCTGCCGTCGGCGGCGTTCATATCCCGCTCAGACATATCGCCGCGCATCAGGGCGTGTTCGATATCGTCAATTCACCGCTTACGGAAGAAGCCGCACTTGGCTTCGAATATGGGTACAGCGTGCAGACGAAGAAGCGGCTGACGATCTGGGAGGCGCAGTTCGGCGATTTCGTGAACGGGGCACAAGTCTTCATCGACCAGTACATTGCGTCTGGCGAATACAAGTGGGGCTATCAGTCCGCGTTGACTGTCCTGTTGCCGCATGGTCACGAAGGCGTGGGCCCGGAGCATTCGAACGGTTACCTGGGACGCTTCCTTCAGCTGTGCGCCGACGATAACCTGCGCGTCGTCGTTCCGTCCACGTCGGCGCAATGGTTCCACCTGTTGCGCGAGCAGGCGATGGCGGCTCGACCCAAGCCGCTCGTCGTCATGTCGCCGAAGTCGCAGCTTTACGGCAACCCTGCCTCGCATTCGCCGCTGGAGGCGTTCATCGACGGTTCATTCGAGCCAGTCCAGTCGGATCCGGGCATCGCAGATCGGCGTGCCGTTACCCGGGTCGTTCTCTGTAGCGGCAAGTTCTTTTATGAACTGCAGCGCAAACGCGACGAATCGCGAGATGCGTCGACAGCACTGGTTCGCATCGAACAACTGTATCCGTTTCCGCATGATGCGCTGGCGGCTGAGCTTGGCGCGTTCGAGAACCTGACCGAAGTGGTGTGGGCGCAGGAGGAGGACAGGAACCAGGGCGCGTGGCGTTTCGTGCGCGAGGAGCTCGAACAGGTGCTGCCGCCGGGCTGCCGCTTGCGCGCTGTATGCCGAGCCTCTACCGCATCGGGTGCGCATTCGTCGATCAGAGCGCATCGACATGAACAATGTCGTCTGGTGGCGGCGGCGTTGTGTTGCAAGGCTTGCTGAAAGCAGTCACGAAGAGTTTGGCTCAGGATTGAGTCGTGTTATGCGCATGGTGGCGATTGGACGTAAACTCGCCACCGGCGCGCAGCTCTTCATCAATTCTTTGAACCTTGTCCGACAGGGGAGGTTCGGAAAGCTGCGGTTCTTTTTTAGCGCCTGCGCGGAGTTGCACCGGCTCGTTGGCATTACCACATCACTCTCAACCATTCCTTGAAAGCTTCCAGCGTGACGCCATCCCGAATCGCGACAAAACTCCTCACCCTCGTCGGTGCCACTGCTCTTCTGGCCGCCGTCGCTCTGGCCGGAATCATTGCTTTTGGAACCTCCTCTTTGCCACAGCCTCTGGCTGACGCTGACACGCCGTTCAAGAAGGTCGATTTCCACGATCTGCCACCGCTCCAATCGTTTCGGGCGCGTGATGGGGCCGCGCTTGCTTATCGCGTTTATCCAGGTCACGGCAACAGAGCTGTGGTGATGCTGCACGGAGCGGCCGGCAGCAGCTTTATGCTTCACGCGCTGGCCAAGGCGGTTCAGGCTTCGGGATTCACGGTCTATGTTCCAGACCTGCGCGGCCACGGTGCCTCAGGGGTCCACGGCGACATCGCCTACAACGGCCAGCTTCAAGACGATGTGGCGGACTTGGCGCGCTTCGTGCACCAGGCCCAGCCCAGCGCCAGCCTGTCGCTGCTGGGGCATTCGGCCGGCGGTGGGCTGGCATTGCGCTTTGCAGGTGGGCCGGATGGCGCGCTATTCGGACGGTATGTGCTGTTGTCGCCGATGTTGGCACGTGATGCGACGACGGTGCGGCCTGGCGTTGGAGGCTTTGCTAAACCGTTCAAGGCGCGCTACGTGGGGCTGACCATCCTGGATCGGTTTGGTGTTCATGGTTTCGAGGCGCTACCGGTCCTCGCCTTCGCTGTGCCGGCTGCGCCAGGGAACATGATGACGCCACTCTATTCGTACCGGTTGAGCGAGAATTTCACGCAGGATACGCATTATCTTGACGATCTGCGCCACATCGCTGGACCCACGGAATTGCTGGTAGGGGCCGATGACGAGTTTTTCTATGCGGATAAATTTGCGCCCCTGGTTCACGGGGTTCGGCCTGACATCCCTGTGAGCATCGTGCCCAAAGTCGGCCATACGGGCATCGTTCTCGATCCCGCTGCGATCCACCAAGTAGTCGCGGCGTTGGGCCGGGATCCCGGTTGAGTCTGCAGTGAGGTCTGGCCGGGTACGACAGAGCGTATTTTTTGACGCAGCAAGTTTTGGAAATGGAATTACCCATTTCGGCTATTTACTTTCCGAAATTCGGACATTAGATTTGCGGTCGTCTGGATATTCTTTGCATCTGTTGTAATCCACGCAGTCCAGACCTTGGCTATGCGATGTTGCATGGCCTTTTTTTATTGTCCGCGAGAAAGATACGGAAAGTTTCCATTCCTAATTTTTGGTCGTGTTTACCCAACACTATTTTGGATCGCGTTTCACCGGCAGTTATTCTGCGCTCCGCAGGTTCATCAACACAAACTTAAGGACGCAGATGAAGAAGACCACACTGGCAACTCTTTCGCTGGCAATGCTTGGCGTAACCGGCGCTGCCCATGCACAAAACAGCGTCACGCTGTACGGTATCGTCGATACGGGCCTGACGTACGTTTCCAACGACGGCGGCAGCAAGTCCTTCAGCATGACTTCGGGCAATGAGTCCGGCAGCCGTTGGGGCCTGAAAGGCTCAGAAGACCTCGGTGGTGGCCTGAAAACAATCTTCCAGTTGGAGAACGGTTTTAATTCGACCAACGGCAAGCTTGGTCA
>NZ_JBYSWU010000092.1:0-10626 GCF_058781505.1 Paraburkholderia sp. FW306-2-2C-D06C
TCAGGAAATTCCGCAAACATGAATTCGAGCAACCGAAAAACCGATCCCGATTGACAGCGGGAGTCATATCAGCCCTTCAGCAACGTCCGCGCATGCCGTTCGATGTTCCAGTTCGGCTCGGTTTCCAGCAGCAATGCGCGCAGCCGGTCGACCTGTTCGGCCAGCCGCTGCCCGAGCCAATAGGGACCTTGCAAGTCGGGCGGCAGTTTCAACGCCGCGTCGCTGCGCACTGGCGAGAGCGGCGACGCGGCCGGAATCCTGAATTGCGTCGCGCGGCCAAAGCGCAGACCGCGCGCCGTGGCCAGCAGAATGCTTCGCACGGCGCGCACCTCGATTCCGCACTCCTGCGCGAAGGCGGCGCGCGCCGCTGCGTCGGTGCGCATCAGCGGCCCGGTCGCCAGCAGTTCCAGCGAACTGAGCACCGAGCGATGCAAGCGCTGGATCTCCTCGAGCCGGGCCTGCGGCACATCGATCTCCTTGGCCACCGAAGGCATCAGCGAACGCAGTTGCACCAGCCGCTTGTTGATCCTTAGAAAGCCCTTGACCTGCTCGTCTTCGCTGATCGTCTCGCCTTGCAGCAGCCGCGCATGGATCCGCGCGCATTCGCGCAGATTGTCGGCGAGGCCGTAGCGCCACGAGTAGGTCGCGTGCAGCGGCAGCGCGAACGAAAACGCCAGCGCGATCACGATGCCGATCAGCACGTTCAGCGTGCGCCACAGCCCGACGTCGATCAGATTGTCGCCGTGGCCCGCGACGATGCACATCGTGATCGCCGTCAACAGGCCGACATAGCCGGACGAGCCGATTGCGAACCACGCGCAGATCGCGGCGACGATCGACATCAGCACGTAGGTGAGCGGCAGCGAGCCGATCAGGTTCTGCTGCAGGATCAGCACCAGCCCGATCGACGCGCCGAGCAAAGTGCCCGCCGCCCGTTCCGCGGCCTTCTTGCGGATGTTGCCGTGATGCTGCAAGCCGCCGATCACCACCAGCAAGGTCACCGACGACCAGATACCGTGCGGGATGTCGATACCGGTCGTGGCGAGAATCGACACCAGCATCGCGAGACCGACGCGCAGACTGTGCAACACCCTCGCATGGCGATAGCGGTAGTACGGCGACGCGACCGCACGCACCATGCGGCTAATGGCCGAACGGCGGGCAATCACGGTGGGGGAATCGGCAGAGGCCATGGCGGCGCGACGGACGCTTTGAAGAACAGTTCCGCTATCGTGCACCAGAGTGCGCCGGAAAGACAAACGCCCGCAAACTTCCGTCTGCGGGCGCGGTTCACTGACGCGAAGTAGAGCAGCTTGCTCAGCCTTCGACCGCGTCCAGATAGTCTTCCGGACGGGTACGGTCTTCGGCGCGCTGCATGCCCAGCACGCGCACCAGAATGCTCACCACTACCGACACCGCCAGGTTCACGACCAGCGACCACACCGCCGCGTAGCCCGGAATCGCGAGACCGAACAGGTGGATCGTGAAGATCGAGCCGGCCAGCTTCAGCGAAATCGCCATCCACGTGCCGGTTGCGATGCCGGCCGCCCAGCCGAGCAGCAGGCCGCGGTAGTCGAGCACGCGCGTGTACAGGCCCAGCACGATCGCCGGCAGCGTCTGAATGATCCAGATACCGCCCAGCAGTTGCAGCTGGATCGCGTACGTGAGCGGCAGGCCGAGAACGAACGCCACCGCGCCGACCTTGACGATCAGCGACACCAGCTTGGCGACGTTGGTCTCCTGGTCGTGCGTCATGTTGCGGTTCACGAACTCCTTGTGGATGTTGCGCGTGTACAGGTTCGCTGCCGCGATCGACATGATCGCCGCCGGCACCAGCGCGCCGATGCCGATCGCCGCGAACGCGACGCCGACGAACCACGACGGGAAGAAGTGCAGGAACAGCGCCGGCACCGCAAAGTTCGGCCCGAACGCCTTGAAGTACGGCGCGTATTCCGGCATATCCTTCACGCCCGCTGCGAGCGCCATGAAGCCGAGCAGCGCAAGCAGACCGAGCACCAGCGAGTAAGCCGGCAGCATCGCCATATTGCGGCGGATCGTGTTACCCGAATTCGACGACAGGATGGCGGTGATCGAGTGCGGATACAGGAACAGCGCCAGCGCCGAGCCGACCGCGAGCGTCGCATACGCGCTGTAGCCGTTCAGGCTCGACACGTCCGGCGCCTTCAGCAACAGCTTGGCCGGCGGCACCACGCCGAAGATATGGCCGAAGCCGCCCAGTTGCGGCGGAATCACGATGATCGCGGCGAAGATCGTCACGTAGATCAGGATGTCCTTGACGACCGCGATCATGGCCGGCGCGCGCAGACCCGAGGTGTACGTGTACGCCGCGAGAATCGCGAACGCGATGATCAGCGGCAGATCGCCGACGAAGCCGGTGGTGTCGAAACCCAGTGCGCCGATCACCACTTCGATGCCGACCAGTTGCAGCGCGATGTACGGCATCGTCGCGACGATGCCGGTCAACGCGACCGCCAGCGCGAGCATGCGGCTGCCATAGCGGGCCGAGACGAAGTCGGCCGATGTCACGTAGCCGTGGCGTTTGGCGATGCTCCACAGTTTCGGGAACACGACGAACGCGAACGGATAGATCATGATCGTGTACGGCAGCGCGAAGAAGCCGGTGGCGCCCGCGCCGAACACCAGCGCCGGCACGGCGATGAAGGTGTAGGCGGTGTACAGGTCGCCGCCGAGCAGGAACCAGGTGACGATGGTGCCGAAGCGCCGCCCGCCGAGGCCCCACTCTTCCAGATGAGCGAGATCGCCGCGCCGCCAGTGAGCCGCGATAAAGCCCAGAATGGTGACGCCGACGAAGAACAGTACGAAGACGAATGTCGCGGTGGCGTTCATCATTGCGCGCCCCCTTGCGGACGGCCCGTCGAACGGGTCTTGGTCTTGAAGTACACGAGCGCCGTGATGATCGCGCTGATCAGCACCCACAGAAGCTGATACCAGTAGAAGAACGGAAAGTCGAACAGTTGCGGTTCGACCTTGTTATATGACGGCACCCAGACCATTGCGATCCAGGGCAGCAACAGCAACCAGAGCCAGCGCTTGCTGGCTTTGTTCGCGTCGGCGTCGTGAGCCATGACGTCTCCTCCTACCTATTATTGAAATGTTGGCCCGCGTTTTGACGGGTGGTGGATCCCGCAGTGGGGAGCCGCCCCGCGGATAAGCGACGGGCGCCCCGAAAGCATCGAAAGAGTATAGGAGCCGCGAACGTGCGGTCAAGCAGGGACGACCCGAGGCGGGGCGGTGCTGGCGAAGCGGGACGAGCGCGGCTTGGGTGTTCCCGGCCGCATCAACCGTGCGGCGGCGGGTGTTGCGTCTGAGAGCAGTCGAGCCGGCTTGCCCGGCCCGGCTGCCTGTCGATCGTCAGACCGAGAACGAGTTGCCCGTCTGCCCGGTCGATTCCTGCAGACCCTTGATCCACTTGCGCGCCGGCAGGCCGAGTTCGGCTTCGATCAGCCTGGCGCGCGCTTGCAGCGCCGTGAACGGCACGTCGAGCGCCGGGCCCGAGAAGGCGATCGCGATGCGGTTGCCGTCATGCACTTCCGGCAGTGCGACGACGCGGCCGTCGAACGCTTCATTCAGCCGCTTCATGTTGCGCACGAAGCTCGGGTGATCGCCGAACAGGTTCACCGTCACCACGCCCGCGCGGGTCAGACACGCGCGCACGGCACGGTAGAAGGCGACGCTGTCGAGCACCGGGCCGCGCGCGGTCGCATCGTAGACGTCGACTTGCAGCGCGCCGATCGTGCCGTGATTGGCGCGGTCGTTGACGAAGTCCCACGCGTCGGTTTCGTGCACGGTCAGGCGCGCATCGTCGTGCGGCAGTTCGAACATCGTCCGCGCGGCGACGACGACCGCCGGATTCAACTCGACCGCCTCGACCTTCGCGCGCTTCAGGAAGCGGTGGGCGAACTTGGTCAGCGCCGCGGCGCCCAGACCGAGCTGGACGATGCGCCTGGGCGTTTCGATGAACAGCAGCCAGGCCATCATCTGCTGCGCGTATTCGAGTTCGATGTGATCCGGCTTGCGCAGACGCATCGCACCTTGCACCCATTCCGTGCCGAAATGCAGGTAGCGCACGCCGCCTTCTTCCGAGAACGTGACAGGAGCGAAACGCGGCTTGCGCGGTGCTTCGATTTGCGGCGCGTCGTGCAGATCGTCGCCGTGTTGCGCGCGCCTGTTATTGCGCACTGCTTTCTGTTTGCCGCCCGCGGCGTCTGCGTCTTGATGGCGGAAAGCACGCGCTTCAGCCGAAGCGCGCTTGATTAATTTCGTCATGTAAGGATGTCGCGCCAAAGGCGCAATTTTTGGTCGAACGAGAGCATAGCATTCGCCGGACTCGACGAAGGCAATACGAGGGTGGCGTAACCGGCTTCGCCGATCACCGGCGCGAAGCGGCCCGCCGTCTTGCCGTTGAAGCAGACTTTGCGCAGCAGCGGCGCGTGCTCGCGCAGCGACGCGAAGTCATTCGGTTGCGCGTTGCGGATCGCCGCATCCAGGCTCCCCTCGCGATGGCAAGCCGCAAGCACGTCCCATACGCCGATGCCATGGACGAGTACGCGCGCGAGACGTTCTTCGTAAGCGAGTTCGGCCAGCGGCTCGCCGAGCACCGTGCCGAGCAGACGCCAGAACTGGTTGCGCGGATGCGCGTAATACTGCGTCGCGGCGAGCGACGCTTCGCCGGGAAAGCTGCCGAGAATCAGCGTATGCGTACCGGCGGCGACGACGGGTGGAAAGCCGCGCAGCATCAGCGGCTCGCCTCGCCTGGCGCGCGAACCGCGGGATGCGCGGGATGCGCTCGCGATACGGTGTGCTCGAGCGGGCGCCCATGTTCACGCGAACGCGGATGCGTCGCGTGCGATGCAGGCGCGGACGACTCGCACGCCGACGAAGCCAGATGCACCCACAGCGCGGGCAACATGCATTCGGTCACCATCAGCGGCGCACCGTGGCGCTCGAACACGGAGCGGCGCGCGACCAGCGCATGCGGCGGCGCGCCGTCGATCTCATACGCAGCCAGTCGGTACAGCGGATGACGCGCCGTCAGCCTGCGGCTCACCAGCGACGAACGCGCGACGCTGCTATCGCTGTACAGCAACTCGGCGAGCGGACGGGTGCGCAGCCGCCGCGTCGCCTGCCATACGCCGACGCTCGCCGCGAGAGGCGCCACGCTATGCGCGGCGACAAACGGCACGCCGTCGACCGACAACACCACCTCCCGAACCCACGCGGGCGCACGCGGCGCGAGGCCGAGCGCGGCGTGCTCGTCGGCCCACGGCCGCGCAACGGCTTCGCGCGTGACGCGCACCGCGACCGCGCCAAGCGTGCGCAGATGCGCGGTCAGCGAACCACCGCGGGTCAGCCAGTCTTTCTGGGCAGCGCTAAAGCCAGGTAAGGGAGCGACGCGCCAGTGGGCGTCGGCGGCATCGAAACGGATAGGCATGGTGTCGGATTATAACGGCGACGCCGATCAGACGATCGCCAGACCTGCCCCCTCCTCCCGTCAGGACGTTCTATTGGCAGCCGCTCGGATGCTGAGGTGCCTCAATCGGATTGCCGCTTTTGGATAGTTCCGATTGGCGAGCAGCGATCAGGCACGCCGCGAACGTGAAAAACTTTCCATCACCGATCGGGACGCGCCGTAAGCTATCGCGATCTTGCCAGCGCCAGCAAACGCGCCACCACGCGCTCGACCACCGGCGCCCACTCTCCCGGCTGCGGCTGCCTGAACAACTCGACGGAGTCGTACCACGGCTGCGCTTCCTCATTGCCCCAGGACCAGTGCGACACATGATCGAGCATCGCCAGCACCGGGCGCCCCAACCTCACGCCTACCCAAAAGTCCTCTCCGACCGCGATATGCGATTACGCAATTGCGGCGGTCGAGATCATCAGTTCGTCGAGCAACCTGTCATAGGCCGCGACCAGCGCGCGATTTTCCGGCGTGAAACGGGAGATCAGTTCCCTCTGTCGGTCCATGTAACCGTTCCAGTTCCTGTCGTGATGATGGACCGCCTCGAGGACCCTACGGGCACCCTCCCTGACATCATTTGCGTCGTAGAAGTAACCAAGATCGCTGCACAAGTGCGCGTTATGCACCAGCGGGTAGCCCTTCCAGCACACATCGAAATAGAAATAGTTGAGCGCCAGCCCCCACTGATGGGAAATGACGATGTCCGTGTGCTCCGCAAGAAACTTCGGCGTCTCGTATCGCCCCACAAAACTGATCTTGCGCTCTTTCACCAGACCGAGGTAATGCATTGTCCCGGCAAACTCTACGTTCTGGCTTGCAAGGTGATCGGCATTCGTCACGTGCACATATGCGACACTGTCCGGTTCCGCACGGTATGCCTCTTCGGCGATCAGGATCGGATAGAGGCAGAATTTGAGAACATCGATATTCGGCTCCATGATGGATATCCGTTTTGATTCTCCCCGGGGCCGATACTCGCCGTTGTGAGAAAAACCAGCCGTGCTGGCATCGATGAACATCGGATCCCAAACAAAGGGTACTTCTCTTACGGAGCAGCGCCGCAGCGTTCCAAGGTAATGCTTGCTTGTCTCCGCCACCTGGGGAATGGCCCAAATCTCATCGTATTGTTGATTGATGAAAACGGAGTTCCCGAGTCCCCGCCCGAATATCATCGCTTCCATGCGCTGCACATATTCAGGCCCACAGCAATAGCTCACAAATCTTGTCCCACGGTCCCGGATGTATCTTGTCTGACCCTCGCTAATCTGACCGCCAAGTTCGATGAGCACATCAAGATTGTCCTTGGCTTCCTCGAATGTTCTTACCGGGTATTGCGTGGTGTCCCACGGTAGCCGCGGTGTGATGGGCACTGGCGTCGTATTGACCAGCGTGACCTCATGGTGGCGTGCCGAGCGCTGAAAGAGTTTCGCGAGATACAAAGCATTTTGCTTGATCCCGTTGACCCACAAGCTTTCCGCCTCCTCTCTCAGGCCAATGGTTATTCCAATGCGCAACGGCCGCTCAGTCATATTTTTATCCTCTCTCATGTCGCCTGGCCTCCCCCGTTACCGATAGAGCTCTGCGATCGCCGCGGTGTATTGCTCGACATTGCGCTCGGCAAGCGGGTCGAGAGTCTTCAGGAATCTGCGCGCGGCGCGCCTGTAGTCATCCAGACGGCCGTCGTGTTCCGCAAACGCCTGACGCAGAGCCAAAGCTCCCTCCTGGGGATCAAAGTCCGGATACCGATATCCACAGTCCTCAAGCAGCGCCGAATTGTGGATAAGCGGATACCCGCCATGTAGCGCCTCGTAATACAGGTAATTCTGCGCATTCTCCCAATGGTGAGAAATAATCGCGTCAGCCTGCATAGTCATGATTTCGTACGTGGGAAAGCGCGCCTCGAACGAGGCAAGCCCGTGGCGCACGAGATCAAGGCTTGTCGCGAACCCGAAAAACAGCGTGTCGCTTTTCAGGTGAAGCGAGTTGAAGACACGCAGGACCTCTATAAAACCAGGCGATCGACGATGTGCGACATCCGCAATCAGCATCGAAATATGACTGGTCTTTACCATGCAGATGTTTGGTTCGAGGATGGCGAGACGCCACTGTAAACGGCCGGGTGTGTAGCCGAATGGCCGAGCCCCCGCGCTCATGCCTGCCGCACGCTCAAGCAGTACCGGGCTCCAGATATGCTGCATGGTCCGCACCGGGGCACGCAACGCTGCTTCGTAATAGGCAGCGCAGGTCTTTTCGAAGGCAGGCAATGTCCAGATCGTGTCGTATCCGGTGCCGGAGACCAGCATGCCATGAGGACGACCAAATATCATGCGTTCGACATCGATTGCGTAATCGTTGGCCACGCGCATGCCGATGACACGCCCGCCGTGGGACTGGAAGTCACGCGCCCACTCCGGATCGAGTTGCGCGCTCAACTCGATGATGACATCAAGCTGCGAGCGCGCCGTTTGCAGGTCGATCACCTTCGCCGGTGCATCGGCCAGAAATTCGCATGCATCCTCGACCCGGCCATCGCCCCCGTTGACCAGAAATACTGTCTCGATGAGCGGCGATCGCGCGAGCAGCATGGTCAGGAAGAAACAGTTCTGAAAAATTCCGTTTTCCCACAGCGATTGCTGACCTGCGCGCACGAAGATCGTTACGCCTACCTTGAGCCGCCTTCCGTTCAGCATGTCGTTCCCCGTTCGCGTGATGATGTCAACCGCAACAAGCTGCGGGCATACGCAGTCTGATTCATCGTGTGAAGTGGACTCAGCGCGGCCAGAAACTCTCTTGCCGAGTGCCGATAGGAATCGAAATTCTCATCATGGTTTCGGGAAGCTTCAATAAGCTGACATGCGCCGTTCGGTATGTCGGAATCCGGATAGTAGTACCCTACCGAACCCAGCCACTTCGAGTTATGGATCAACGGGTATCCCCCGTAAAGCGCATCCAGATAGAGAGTGTTCTGATCGTTCTGCCACTGATGCGCGACAACGGCGTCGCCGAACTGGCTCATGTAGCCGGCGAAATCATGCCGTTTCTCGAAGCGGACTTTCCCGTTCTTCATCAAATCCAGCGAATTGGCCAGATGCACGAACGTCGGATGATCTTTCATCTGAATCGTGTTGAGCAAATGCAGTTCCGCAACGGTATCCCCATTCGCCCGGAAAGCCGAATCGCAGATCAGCATTGGAATAGTGCACGCCTTGATAACTGAGATGTTCGGCTCCAATACCGCAACCCTGAGTGCGCGAAACGTATATTCTTTACGCGCCAGGGGGCGATATCCGAATTCGATGGCATGATCCCTGTGCAGCACTGCGGCGCGCCGGTCGAGAAATGCAGACTCCCACAAATAGGGCACGTCGTACACCGGGCATCGGTAAAGCGATTCGAGCATTCGGTGAAAGCACCGGTCTTTCGGCAAGGTCCAGATTTCATCACAGCGCTCAAAACGAGAACAATAGCCTGCCGTGCCGAAGATTGTGGGCTCGATCAGCGCTGCATAGGGCTGTCCGCAGCAGTGGTAGACCACCTTCTTTCCCTTCGCGCGCAAATGGTCAAGCCAGCTGACGTCGAGCCCGCCTGCCGTTTCGATCGCCACGTCAATCAAGTCGGTTGCATCTCGCGGCGCTATAAGCCGAAAGCCGGCGCCGTCCTGCTCCACATCATCCGGCAGGCACGACTGATCTCCACAATTGAGAAGTAACACTTCTTCGACGAACGGCAAAGCGCGCAACAAATGAGCCAGATAGAAGACGTTCTGGCCCAAGCCGTTTTCCCAGACGCTCTGGCCGGCGTGCGTGAGAACTGAAATTCCAATACGCATGACTATTTCCCCCTCCCTGCTGCCGGCATGAACCTGTCAATCGGTGGTATACATTACTTACCACTGGTACGATGCACCAGCACCGACCGAGTTGCCTCCTGCACCGTTAACGGCTACCCCCCCCTTGACCTTTAGGTTGTTTGTTATTCGAGCGCTGAAGCCGATGGCCATTGCATGATATCCCTGGTAGCCGGCCGTCCCTATACCGACCGCGAGCGTTTTGCCGGGATCGACTTCAGGAATCATCGAGAGAGCGGCGGCGCCCGCTATTCCGGAATATGCCAGCCTTGCCACCTGGTTCATATTCGATTGCACGGCTGCCAACTGCGACACGTTGACCGCGTCAGTCGGATTCACGCCGGGCGCCACATTCGTGATCGTGCGCTCGTTGCCTGGCGAACCCACCGACACCGAATTCGCCTCGGTCGCTATCGAGTTCGCTCCTAGCGCGACCGAGTTCGTCGCTGTTGCAGTCGCTCCCGCACCGAGCGCAACCGAGTTGCTCCCTGAGGCTAGCGAGTTCGCGCCCACGGCGACCCCATTTGTCGACGCACTATTTGAGCTGAACGAGGCGCTCGGAATTTGCGCGGCGGCAACCGCCACCAGGCTCGTCGACAGCGGGGGCGAACTGGTAGACAGAGAAGCCGACCCCGTCGATGTGGAGCTTTGCACGGTACTGGTACTAGTTGTGGTCGATGTCGAGGGCGAGGCGGTCGCAGTGGACGTACTCGTACTGGTCGATGAGCCTTTCCCGAACCCTGGGGACGATACCTGCGTGGACAGGGAGGCCAGCCCCGTTGATAGCGATGTGACCGTGGTACTCAACTGCGCCACGTTACTGTTTGTCGTCCTCAAACCGGTCGAGAGAGACGTAACGCCTGTGAAGAGCTGAACCACGCTGGTCGACGTGGAAAAGCTCAATGTCGAAAGGTTATTGTTGACCGTGCTCAGACTGTTGAGCCAGGTCGCAATCGAGCCGGAATACGAGCTCGACAACGAAGCCAGATTGCTGTTCGTCGTCGACAGGCCGGTGGACAACGAAGTCACACCGCTCACCGCCCCACTGATCGCCGTCGAGGCCGAAGTGCTCAGGCCTGCCAGGTTGCTATTGGTCGTCGAAAGGCCGGTGGACAACGAATGCACATTGCTACTGACCGTTGACAGCCCTGTTGAGAGCGACGTCACGCCGCTTTGAGCCGTGTTAATACCCGTCGAGGCCGAGGTCGACAGCGAACTGAGGTTGCTGTTCGTCGTGGTCAAGCCAGTCGAGAGCGAATTCACGCCGTTTACCGCC
>NZ_JBYSWU010000092.1:10726-11697 GCF_058781505.1 Paraburkholderia sp. FW306-2-2C-D06C
GCGCCGATGCCCGTCGAGGCCGAAGTCGAAAGGCTCGTCACGTTATTGTTGGTCGTGCTCAAGCCCGTCGACAGTGAACTGACATTGCTGTTCGTCGTATTCAAGCCCGTCGAGAGCGAATTCACGCCGCTCACCGCCGCGCCGATGCCCGTCGAGGCCGAAGTCGAAAGGCTCGTCACGTTATTGTTGGTCGTGCTCAAGCCCGTCGACAGTGAACTGACATTGCTGTTCGTCGTGGTCAAGCCCGTCGAGAGCGAATTCACGCCGCTCACCACTGCGCTGATGCCCGTCGAGGCCGAAGTCGAAAGGCTCGTCACGTTATTGTTGGTCGTGCTCAAGCCCGTCGACAGTGAACTCACACCGCTCACCGCGGCGCTGATCCCGGTCGAGGCCGACGTCGACAGGCTCGTCACGTTGCTGTTCGTTGTGTTCAGGCTCGTCGAGAGCGAACTGACATTGCTGTTCGTCGTGGTCAGGCTTGTCGACAGCGCACCTACGTCCGTCGACTCCTGCGTCGACAGCGAACCGAGGTTGCTGTTCGTCGTGGCCAGGCCCGAGGTCAGTGAGCTGACATTGGTGTTGGTCGTGTCCAAGCTGCTGGACAGCGAACTGACGTTGCTGTTCGTCGTGCTGAGGTTGCTGTTCGTCGCGATCAGGCTCGTCGACAGTGAGCTCACGCCGCTTTGAGCAGTGCTGATGCCCGCCGCGGACACGGTCGACAGGCTCGTCACGTTATCGGTGAGCGAGCTGACGTTGCTGTTCGTCGTGCTGAGGTTGCTGTTCGTCGCGATCAGGCTCGTGGACAGTGAGCTCACGCCGCTCTGTGCCGTGCTGATACCCGCCGCGGACACGGTCGACAGGCTCGTCACGTTATCGGTGAGCGAGCTGAGGTTGCTGTTCGTCGTGCTGAGGTTGCTGTTCGTCGCGGTCAGGCTCGTCGACAGGGAGTTCACGCCGCTTTGCGCCGTGCT
>NZ_JBYSWU010000093.1:0-11494 GCF_058781505.1 Paraburkholderia sp. FW306-2-2C-D06C
GCAAAGAAAAGTAGGTGCTCCCCCGCACAGGGGGAAAGCTAATAAACCAATATCAAATCAAGGAAAGGCCAACGCCGCAGGCAATACCACCATAAGTGCCGCACGGGCAAAAAATCAAGAAAGGCCAACACCGTAGGCAAACAGACAATAAGCGCCGCAAAGGCAAAAAAAACCAGCCAAGACCAACGCCGTAGGCAAACAAACAACAAGCGCCGGCCCGGCAAAAAAAAACCTCAAACAACAGCGACAACTCTCCGAGGAGACAGAACAGAAACCCCAAAACTAACAACAACGTTAGCCACAAGCGCGATCAACCCGATATAAACCGGATAGACAGCGTCGCCAAAGTGCAAGGCAAACACCGGCTTGAGCCCTTGAGAAACAGCCATACCCGTCCCGATCACAATCCCGACAAGCCACCCCAGGAACAACCCCTGCGTGTTCAACCGCCGCGTATACAAGGAAAACACAATAGCCGGAAAGATCTGCAAAATCCAAACCCCACCGAGCAACTGCAAATCAATCGCATACTGCGTAGGCAAAAACACAATAAACAACAGCGCGCCGAACTTCACGACCAAAGAAACGATCTTCGCCGTAGAAGCCTCCGCCGCCGGCGTGATATCCGGCGAGACGAGAGGACGCCACAAATTCCGCGTGAACAGATTGGCCGCCCCAATCGACATGATCGCCGCAGGCACCAACGCGCTAATCGCAATCGCCGCCGCCGCAAAACCGACAAACCACGATGGGAACAGCGTGTTGAACAGCGCCGGCACCATGTCCGAAGCCGACTTCACATGCACGCCCGCCGCAATCGCCATATACCCAAGCAACGCAATCAGTCCGAGCAACAACGTGTAAGCCGGCAAGAAAATCGCATTCTTACGCACCGTGCTCACGGAAGAAGACGACAACACCGCCGTCATCGTATGCGGATACATGAATGCCGCCAGCGCCGAGCCCAAGGCAAGCGATGCATAAGCAGTGAACTGCGCCGGCTTCAGGATGACGCCGGTTGCACCGCCCTTGGCCTTGAAATACGTATCGGCCGCGTCGAACACATGTGCGTAGCCGCCGAGCTTCGACGGAATCAGCCACACCGCCGCGATCACGACGATGTAGATCATGATGTCCTTCACGAACGCGATCATCGCCGGCGCCCGCAAGCCGCTGGCATACGTGTACAACGCAAGAATCACGAAGGCGACGATCAACGGCATTTCGCCGCTCACGCCCAAGCCCTTGATCACGACCTGCATGCCCACCAGTTGCAGCGCGATATACGGCATCGTCGCGACAATGCCGGTCAGCGCGACCGCCGCGGGGAACCACTTGCCGCCGTATTCGCCCTCCACGTAGTCGGCCGCCGTGATGTGGTCCTTCTCCTTCGCGACTTTCCACAACCTCGGCATCACCGCGAACACAAACGGATAGACAATGATCGTGTACGGCAATGCGAAGAAGCCATACGCCCCCACCGAATACACGAGCGCGGGCACCGCGATCACGGTATAGGCGGTGTAGAAGTCGCCGCCCACCAGGAACCACGAAATCACCGTGCCGAACTGGCGGCCGCCCAAACCCCACTCATGCAATTGCGTCAGGTCGCCCCGCTTCCAGCGCGCGGCAAAAAAACCGATCACGGTGACGAGAACAAAGAACGCGATAAAGACGGTCATCGCAACCGGATTCACAGGATTCAGATCGCTCATTTGACACCTCGATACACGACGTAAATCAGCAGCGAGGTCAACGGCACCCACAGGAACTGATACCAGTAGAAGAACGGAAAGCCGGCGAACGAGGGACGCGTGTCGTTATAGAACGGCAGCCACAACAACGCGATGTACGGAATCAGCAAGATGAGCCAGAGCCATGAACGGCCGGACGGTTGGGAGGTCTCCACAAACTTCTCCTAGATCTATTATCGAAACCGCGTGACATGACTTGTGGTCCGGCACGCGGAAAACCGGTTGCCTGTTATCAGGCAGGCGGAACCGGAGTTTGCTTGTTGCACAACGCGGGAATGGATTGGCGTGACGGCTTATCCAGCTTGTCGGTCGAACATTCATACGAATGCGCAACGACCTCACCGCAGGTCATGGCCGGCTCGCAGGCACGCCACCGGCGTAGCGAAGGCGAACTCCCTCCCCTTGCGACGATGCACGGACTGAGCCTGAAACCGGGTTCATGTGTCTCCTGCTGATTTATAAAAATGCCGGGCCGGGCCGGATTCGCGACAGTGCGCCAGAAGGCGTGCCCGGCCGAAAGGCGCGGCACGCCGTGGGGATGTAGTATTCGCCTTCGTAAGCGTCCTCACAAGCGCGTAACTACGTAAGCAGGCTACGTAATACTACGTAGCCCGTCGACCGTCTTTTCAACGATGAAACTCAAAGCGAAGATCTTCCTGCTGGCTATCGTGCCCTTTCTGGCCGCCATCGCCAGCATCGAAACCGGCGTGCGCCACGAAGCCACGGCGCTCGCCGAAACGCAGCACGCCACGACGCAGGCTGCGTACATGGCCAGCAAGGAAATCGAACTCAAGCACTACGTCGAGCTCGCGACCACCGCGATCGCGCCGCTCTACAACGCGGGACGCGGCAACGCGCGCGACGATGCAATGCTGCGCACCCGCGCGCTCGACATACTGGAGAAAATGGATTTCGGTCAGGACGGCTACTTCTTCGTCTACGACATGCACGGCCGCACGTTGATGCATCCGCGCGAGCCCGATCTGGTCGGACGCGATCTGTGGGCGCTGCGCGACCCGCAAGGCACGCCGACCATTCAGCAACTGCTCGCCGCCGCCTCGCATGGCGGCGGCTACGTGCGCTACGTGTGGCATCGCCCGTCGACGGGCAAGCTCGCATCGAAGCTCGGCTATGTGGTGCCGCTCGAACGCTGGGGCTGGATGATCGGCACCGGCATATATCTGGACGACGTGGATACGACGCTCGCGCACATCGACCAGCGCGCAGCGGCCAACATCGATCGCACGATGAAGTGGATCGACGCGATCGCGCTAGCAGGCCTCGCCGTGATCGCGTTGTGCGCGCTGGTGCTCAACGTCACCGAATACCGCAGCGCCGACGCGAAACTGAAGCGGCTCGCGCAGCAGGTGGTCGAGTCGCAGGAAAACGAACGCGCGCGGCTATCGCGTGAACTGCACGACGGCATCAGTCAGATGATGGTGTCGGTCAAGCTGCTGCTGGAATCGGCGCTGGCGCGCTTCGAGCGCAGCGCGGTGCGCGTGCCCGCGGCGGAAGCCGCGCTATCGACCAGTCTCGCGCGGCTCGGCGATACGCTGCGCGAAGTGCGCCGCATTTCCCATGCGCTGCGTCCGTCGATGCTCGACGACCTCGGCGTGGCGGCCGCACTGGAACAACTCACGCGAGAGTTCGGCGACGAGTCGGGTATCGAGATCGGCTTCACGCAGGTCATGCATACGAACGCCGCGGCGCTGCCGGACGCCGTCAACACCGTCCTGTTCCGTATCGCGCAGGAAGCGCTGACGAACATCGTGCGGCACGCACGGGCGTCGAACGCGGCGCTCATGCTGGAAGTATCGAGCGACGCCGTCACGCTGTCGATCTCCGACAATGGACGCGGTTTCGACGTGGCGCACGCGTTCGTCAGCCCGCGCGCCGGCGTCGGACTGCGCAATATGCGCGAGCGTCTGGAGGCGCTGGGCGGCAAACTATCCCTCAGCTCGCAATCCGGCCACACGATCGTCACCGCGCGTGTGCCGTTGGGAACACACGAGCCGCATTCGCCGGCCTTGCAGGAACACTGACCATGAACGACACCTCACCCGCCGTCGCACGCCTGATCCTGATCGACGATCATCCGCTCGTGCGCGACGGTTTGCGGGCCCGGCTCGAAGCGGTGCGCAACCTCGAAATCGTCGGCGAAGCGGGCAATGCACAGGAAGCGCTCGCGCTTGCCGCCAGCCACGAACCTCATCTCGTGCTGATGGATGTCGGAATGAACGGCATGAACGGCATCGCGCTAGCGGGCATGTTTCATGAGCGCTTCCCGGCGATTCGCGTGCTGATGCTGTCGATGCACGACAACCTCGAATACGTGACCCAGGCAGTGCGGGCG
This sequence comes from Paraburkholderia sp. FW306-2-2C-D06C, assembly GCF_058781505.1. Classification (NCBI taxonomy): domain Bacteria; kingdom Pseudomonadati; phylum Pseudomonadota; class Betaproteobacteria; order Burkholderiales; family Burkholderiaceae; genus Paraburkholderia; species Paraburkholderia sp. FW306-2-2C-D06C. The sequence goes on from NZ_JBYSWU010000093.1 coordinate 4,108, forward strand.
GGCGCCAGTGGCTATGTGCTGAAGGACTCGCCCGCCGCGGAAATCATCCAAGCGATCGGCGCGGTGCTGGAGGGCAAGACGTTTTTTAGCGCCGGGCTCGGCGCGCGTCTGATTCATGCGTCCGCGACGCAATCGCCGATTGAACGGCTTACCCCGCGCGAACGCGATATCCTCGACGCACTCGCGGAAGGTCTGTCGAGCAAACAGATCGCTCAACGCAATGACCTGTCCGTGCGCACCGTCGAGACACACAGGCTGAATCTGAAACGCAAGCTCGATATCGAAGGCCAGGCCGAGTTGATCAAGTTCGCCGTCGAGAATCGCCGCAAGCGCGGATGAGTTGGCGCTGAGTTGGCGCTGAGTTGGCGCTGAGTTGGCGCTGAGTTGGCGCTGAGTTGGCGACGAGTTGGCAATTAAGGGCGGCTGCACCGCCATCAATTCGTGAAGCCAGGCGCGCTCAGAACCGGAGACAAAGGAATGAAACAGCCGATCCGCCGCACGCTGACAAGTCTGCTGATCTGCGTGCTCACGTGCCACGCTCACGCCGAAGATCAGCGCGTCAATCGCGGCCACGATCCGTTTTTCCAGATCTCCAAAGCGATCAGCGGATGCCTGGTGCCTTTAGGCCCGCTCGAAACCGAAAAGGAATGGCTGGACGACAGCCATTACCGGATCGAGCGCGGCAATAGCTGCTGGGTGGAAGGCCGCTGCCGTTTGTCGAACGCGTATCTCTACGACGCCGAAATCGCCGAGGCGGTTCAGCGGCGTCTCGCCAGCATCAGCTACGCCACTCACTGGCGCGAACAGTCGACAATGTGGCTCACGCTGCAACGCCGCTTCATTTACGTGCAGGGCTGCGTTACACCCGGCTTCGACAAGAAAACGTTTCTGGCGGAACTCGCGAAAACCGCGGACGTCGAGCGCGTCATCGACGACACGACCACGAATCCGCATGCAGCGCAATTACCGTACAAAACGCTGGCGGACCCGGACAAGCCGGTGATCGATCCCGGCAACTAAGCAACTTATGCACATTTCAAAAATAATTCCCAAAAAAATCCTTGAGCATGCATTCATGCATTGATCTGGAAATTCGTCATTCCGTGCAATCCATATTGAGTAGTGCGGTCATTGCGTGCAAGCCGCATTGAGTTGTACGGCCATCGCGTCGGTGTTGCATAGCCGGCAGCGCCCGAAACAGTGCAAAAGCTTTCGGGCGATGCAGGCGCGCGGGAAAGGAACGGTAGTGATCAATGCCGCTAGCGGACCAGCGAAAAGGCTTCCCTGCTGGCAATTTCACCCGCGCCAAATACGCCGACCACCGTGCAGTCCGACGCCACGCATTCGAACGTCGAGTCCAGAAACGTGATCACGAAATGGCGCCGCGTGGGCTCCGCAGAGCCTACAGCCGAAATCTCGGCGGCAAGCGACGAATTCGTCACTTCGTGAACCGAATAGGCATTCAAACCTTGTGATGCAAGCGGATGAATGTCGAGATCGGCGTCGCCGGGTGGCCCGAGCCGATGAAAGACCGCGTCCGGAAATAGAACCGCGCAGAACGGGTCGTCGTCGGAATCGAAGGGGCCGAACCGTTCGAAGTCGGATTCCGCAATCGGATACGACACGATCACCCGCCGATCACCAGCGACTATGAACGGCTCGGCGGCATCGGCTGCCGGATGAGGAACAGCGTCCAGCAGGACGACCTGGTCTTCCTGCTGGTGTGATTCGAGCGTGCTAGTCATCTACTTCGCTACTCCGCTGCGCTCACGCGCCCGCCTGCGCCGTCGAGGTTGCCGGCGCCGCAGTCGTAGCTGTTACGCCGGCGCTGCCCTGACTACGCGCCTTGCGGCCCGGAGCTTTTTTTGCCGCCCTGCTCGCCGTTGCGGTCTTCGCTGCGGTCTTCGCTGCGGTCTTCGCTGCGGTCTTCGCTGCGGTCTTCGCTGCGGTCTTCGTTGCCGTCTTCTTCGCAGCCGGCTTTGCAGCGCCTTTCTTTGCCGCTACGTTCTTCGCCGCCGCACCGGTTTTCTTCGACGCCGTTTTGGAGGCTGCGGCCTTTTTCGCTGCCACGCCTTTTTTGGCTGCCGCCTTCGTGCTGACCGTGCCGCTGGCTGCCGCGGTGCTGTCGATCAGAAACTTGCTGCGATCCCTGGCCGCCGAGAGCCAGGCCGGCGCCGGACCACGTCCACTCCAGGTCGCACCGGTTTTCGGGTCGCGGTACTTGGGCGGCTGTTTGCCTTTAGGTTGCCCTTTGCGGCCGGCAGCGGCGCGCGTTACCGAAGCCTTGACAGCAGACTTCAGTTCGCTGGCGCCCTGGACCAGAAATTGAGTTCGGTCTTTCACGCCGGCAATCCAGCCCGGCGCACGCCCGTGACCGGTCCAGGTCGCGCCGGTTTTGTCGTCGCGATATTTGGGCAGCTTATTGCCATTTGCTTTGGCAGCGGCTTTTGCCTTTCCATTCGCATTGCGGCCATGCACGGCATTCGCGTCGCGTTTCGCCTTGGCCTTTGCTTCGATATCTGCGGTAGTCAGACCATGCTTGAGCATCAGTTCGCGAATCTGGTCGACCGCGAGTTTTGCCTTCCTCGCGATTAGGACGTCAGCTTGCGCCTGGAGCTTCTTAAGCTTGGCCTGGATTTGCTCTAACGTGGGCATTTGATTGCTCCTTATGTGGTAATCGACCGAACTATGCCACGATTGGCAGGAGAAAGGCAGATCCGGTCAGCTCAAAAGAGATCGGCTTGAGGTTATTACGCATCCAGCGGAGTACGAACCTTTCAAGGCCACTGCTCAATAGCCGCATTCTTTTGCCTTTCCATTCGCTGGTCAGCCGCTTACGTCGGCGTAAAAACGACGACCTGGCGGTCGGCAATGTACCTCACGCTGCGCATGAACCGGTACTGTTGATCATCCGCGGTTATCCGGTTGAGACCCAGTTGCGTCAACGCCAGCATCTCCTCTGCCTGAAAGGCGGCCACTACGCCGTGATCCGTCAAATCTTCCAATGCACCGGACGGGTTGCCGACATAAACGCTGCGCACGTCTGTGCCGATTCGCATCAAAACCACGCTTTCGCCTTCGTCGAGCGCCAGTTCGAGATAGCCGGCAAGCGTTCGCAACGACTCCGGCGTGCAAGTCTGGGTCCGATAAATCGCAGCGTTCGTTGGCGTCATTTTCGATTCCCCGTCGGACCTATCATCAGAAGCAGGCAACTGTACCTTACAGCAATAGTCGCTTCTACTATAGGCAAGCATCCGGAGATTCAAAGCCTGCCCGGCTATTTTTTTAACGTGCGAGTGCAATTGCGCACCAGCCGGCTTTGACAAAAGACGAAACGCGATAACCAGGCCTTGCCGTTGCTATTGCCGCAACCGTTACCGGCAACGCGGGGTTTTGACCTTCGCCCAATCCCCGGTAACTCCGCGTTACCAATCTCGCAGAGCTGTTTCACCTGTGTCCGCATCGCCCTCCTACACTCCGAACCGTACTCAGCAGCAAACCGGCAACAAGCGGCAACAAGCAGATGCAGCGCACCCGGTGCGCAAGGAGAAGGGAAATGAACAGGAAGATCGTTGGCGCGGCACTTGGTCTGGCAGTTCTGGCGGCATCGTCGGTGGCATCGGCGCACGTGAATGTGGCCGTCGGACTCGGCATTCCGGTTGCCGTCTATGCACCGCCCCCACCCGTTTATGTTGCGCCGCCGGTTGCCTACGAAGCGGCTCCGGTAGCGGTCGCCTATGGCGGCGATGACGATTGGAGAGCACGCCAATGGCGCGAGCGTCGCGAATGGCGCGAACGCGAATGGCGCCGCGAGCAATGGCGTGAGCATGAATGGCATGAGCGCGGCCGCTGGGGCGGCTATTGAAACGACGCAGAAATGCGCCACCTTCGAAAAACTCGACAACACGGTACGTTCATATGAAAGCCAGCTTTATCAAAGCCGCCCTCACGGCGATTGCACTGACCGCGGCCGCCTCGGCCACCATCGGCACGGCGAACGCGGCCGGCTGCGTCAAGGGTGCCGTGGTGGGCGGAGTCGCTGGACACTATGCCGGGCACCACGCGGTCGTGGGCGCGGTAGGCGGTTGTCTGGTGGGAAGACACATGGCGAAGAAACACGCGGAAGAACAGGCTGCCCAGCGTCAGGCAGCCCACGCGGAATAACCTGGCGGATACCAGACAGATCGTGCTATTGCCGGCTCATTTACGCGATCCGCAGTCCATGAGCCGGCAGGCAGAAAATGAAACGGCGTCCACACCAGCGTGTTCTGATCGTTCTCGGTGTTGGAATAGTCGAAAAGCTTGTGCGCAGTGGCAAAACGCTCAAACGTCTCGCCGCCTGAAAAACGCAGTATTCCGTGGGTTGTCGCGTCGTCGACATACTGGCACGCATGCGCCACCGTGAGCGCCTCGCAGGCTGTCATCCCGCCAACGCGGGCAACGACATAGACGACCCCATAGTGAAAGTCGATGTTCATGCAGGCGCTCCTGACGGGCGCGAATGACGGCGGTTCTCCTCGAGTGCGCAAAGCGGCGCTTTCCACATCCACGCGGGAGTAGAAAGTAAACGACTGAGCACAATCAGACTTGAACCTCAGACTTGAAAAAAGACCGCGCCTGCCGCTCCTTGAGGCCAGCCGCGCCCCGCGCGCGTGCATTTCGTCACTACCGACATAGTTCGCGCCGCCGGCTTCGCGCAGCGGGAGACGTTCGCCGTTCCCCACGCTACCGAATGAATAGCATCGCGACCATCAGAGGCTGGATTTTCCCGGTTGTTGTTTTTACTGTTTGGCGAGTCATATATGCTTTGCATAATTGAACAGCCACTCGCGATACAAGCAGGTGTTCTCTCTATCGCATGACGCTCTGATTGAGTTCTTCACTGCCACCGCGTTCTGGCGTAAAGGATGATTCAATGAAACTCGACAGCTGGAGAGAAGGCGCAAGTCCAGAACGGCGCAAGCTTATTCGCAGCAAGGTGCACGTGCTACTTGCCACCATCGGCACGTTGTCGGCGGTCGCCGGAATCGGCGTGGCGATCAATGGCGGTGTGGAATTCAACCGAACCAAAGTGTTCGTCGGCGTCGGCATCATCGTGGTGTCCACTATTGTCTATGTATCGATGCTCTTTACAACGCCGGGTGAATGACAGCCTGTCTCCTCGAGCTTCGCCACAGATAAATTGCAGTGGGCAAACCCCATACCCCTAAAAGGAAAAGCCCCGCTTCGGTGTCCGAAGAAGGGCCTGGTCCTAACGAAGCTGGCGCTCGATCACTTGACGATACCGACCAGTTCGACCTCAAACGTCAGGTCGCTGTTCGGCGGAATCGGGCCGACGCCGCGATCACCGTAGGCGGTAGCCGCCGGACAGGTCAATTTGGCTTTGCCGCCGACCTTCATTTTCTGCACGCCTTGCGTCCAGCAAGGAATCACTCGTCCGAGCGGAAAGGTTGCCGGGCCGCCGTGCTTCGCGGAGCTGTCGAACTCCGTGCCGTTGGCGAGCGTGCCGCGGTAGTTGACCTTCACGACATCGTCCGCCGTGGGCTGGGCGCCCGTGCCCTGCGTAATGTGCTCGACGACTACGCCGGAAGGGAGCTTTTCGGTAGCGGGTGAAGCGGCCATGGCCGTTGAAGAAAGAACAGCCGCGGCGACCAGAACGACAATAGATTTCAAGGCGAGTCTCCAGGTGGGTAGTGTGCGTCATTGTAGCGGATAGCATGCTGCAAACCGGCTTGGGTGGTTCTCGACCGGCGCGATGAGTCTCGTACCGTTCGCGATGTTCCAGGCAATCCGATCGCGCGCACAAACTCATTCAGCGGCCTCGCTCAATAGAGGGCCGCGTTTCGCGATCTCCCGTCGCGTCAATTGCACGGCTCGCTGCTCCATCCGCTTGAGCAAGCCGTCGAGCAAGTGCGCTTCTTCATCGCCTGGATACGACGCAAACTCAGCGTTGTAGCGTTGCCCGCTCACGCGCGCCTGTTCATGAGCGATGCGGCCGGCGCCGGTGAGTGTGAGCACCGTTACGCGCTTGTTGGCCAGCGAGCGTTCCGCCTGCGCTTTGAATCCGGTGCCTTTAGTCCAGACGATGCACGGCGTAGGCGCGCGGCGTCTCGTCGCCGCGCGCGTTGAAATCCGCGAGCACCGTTTCACGCTCGCGCACATCGGCCAGAACCGCCGGATCGAGTAGCGCCGCAATCACCTCTTCGTGCTCACGGCTTGCCTCTGCCACCACCTCGCCATATGGGCTCCAGATAGCGCTTGCGCCGCACGTCTGCCAGCCGCCCGTCGTGCCGACGTGATTCGACATCAGCACATACATGGTGTTGTCGAAAGCGCGCGCGGGAAACCAGAGGCGCGACTGGTGATAGCCGGTCTTCACGCTGAAGAGCGCGCTCACCAGATACGCGTGGGCGCCGTTTGTTGCTGCAACGCGCGCGTGTTCCGGAAAACCCGAGTCATAGCAGACGCCGAGTGCGAGCCGCCAGCCGTCGATCTCCAGCATCGCGCCTTGCGCGCCCGGTCGATAAATCCGTGTCTCGCCGCTATAAAGATATTGCTTGTGATACGGCTCGATGAACTCACCGGAACGGCTGAACACCAGCGAAGAAATGTAAAGGCCGCCAACGCCACGCGTCGCCGCGCCGACGACCACGGCGATCTCGCGCTGCCGGCAGACTTCACGGATCGGATCGAGCCGTGCGTCGTGTGCATCGAATGCATATTTCGCGGGGTCGCCGGCAATCAGGTCGGGTTCATAGCCGCTCAGGAATTTCTCCGGAAGAACCACCAGTTTCACGCCCTTATCGGCGGCGAGGCCGGCCAATTCGACGGTTCTGGCGATGTTTGCCGATACGTCGCCGGATACTGGCTGCGCTTGCGCCGCCGCGATGCGCAATGACGCTTGAGGGAACGATGCCTGTTTGTGATTCAACACGAACTCCGTTATGAATGGACCGTTGCGGTATGCGAGCGAGCGTTTGTCGAACATCAGCGCGCGCGAAGCCATGACATTTTAAACACGGCCGGCGCTCCATGTGCCAGTGCGAAGATGCGAACGCGTTTTAGCGGTGGCGCGCGTGAGAATGACAATGCTGCCGGGGAGAAAGTTTTTTTGGTGGAGCAGAAGCGGGGAATCCAGGTGGAGCGGCGAGGGTTGCCTGAGCGCTTTGCCGGGTGATGGTTGGGATGTGAGAGGTCTTGAGTAATCCCCTCGACGAGATTGCCTTTGGTTCGAAGGCATATCTGTCGATGGGATCTTTTGCGGCTTCTTTTTTGTGCTTTTGTGTTGGATACGTGAGCGTGACAAAGAACGAGCCTGTCAGAATTTTAGTGTGCCGAGGTCATGAGACGATAACGGAAACAACGTCCTATGACCGAAGCAACTGTG
>NZ_JBYSWU010000094.1:0-10371 GCF_058781505.1 Paraburkholderia sp. FW306-2-2C-D06C
ATCGATCCCGTTCGCTAGCAGCCAAGCCTCTCGCGCGTCAACGTCAATCGTGACGGTACTCATCGAGTGCTTACTCTCAGTTCCCAGCCGTTCTCCCAGTTAATGTCGCAGCACAATGTCGCAGGCGAGGATGTCACGCGGGTCGGCGCGCCGCGATCGGCGCTTTGGAACGATCTTTGTCAAATCTGTACTCGCTCGTTGAAACGTGCAAAGAGAACAGCGTGGACGCCTATCGCTATTTGACCGAACTGTTCAAGGCGTTGCCTTGCGTGCGTAACGCTGACGATTACGAGGCGTTGCTGCCCTGGAAGGGGTGCCGTCAATAATCGGACTTTTTCGTACTAAGGGCCGGCCTAATTCCGTTGTAGCGGTCCCCGTGATTTCAACGCAGATTACGACGGTAGGCCGTTTCAAACCTGACAAGACTTTGCGAACCGGCCCGATTCAAATATCCATGAAAATCAGATGGCTGCTGTTTGCGTTTTCTGGCGCTGGCAAGCGTGGCAGCGCGTCGCCTCTAGATCACGCTACCGTCGTAATCTGTACAGAAATCACGGGGATAGCATGAAGCATTCGGATTTCCATATCGGTCTCGATTTCATGGGCCGCGCCGGCTTCTGGTGGCGCTGTACCGATGTCGGCACGCGCACCATTCTCGCCATCCAGCTTGATCGCGACGATCCCAACTGGTATCACGGGGACGCCCAGCAGCGCGAGAGCACTGAGCGCCAGCATCAATGCACGGCTGCTTGCATAGGAGGTCTTCGCAGCAGCGGTTTCTTCGTCATTCTGGGTGCGCTCCAACTCGCGCAGCTTGCGCACATAGTCCCACCACTTGGCTTGCACAGGCCGCAAGTCGAAGCGTAGGAGGTGGTAAGCCGCGTCTTTCTGACCCGAGAGCGCCAGTTCCTTGGCCTTCTCCATCAGGGGTTGGGCCAGTTCGCCTTGCTGACGGATCTGTTCGAGGAGGGTTGTTTCTTCCGAAGTTGTCCCGGCTAACTGGAACATCGTGGCAAGCCTGGTCTGGCTGTCCTCGTACGCGGCGACCTCCTGTTCAAATCGTTTCGTTTCGACCGCGACCTGATCTTGCTGATCCTCTTGAAGCAGGACCAGGTTGCGCAGTGCTAACGCGCGGTTCGAAATGCTTTGATCCAGCCGGTTTGCGAGTCCAGCCTCCACCGAATTGACGTCGGTGTATCGACCTGTCCAAGGAAATTAGACCATCACATAAGGGGATCAACGATCGGATTGACAGTTTTGTTTCCATTCCGAACGAGATAAAGTCGTCCATTCGCATAAGAAAGGTTAGCGCAATGGCACTGTCACAGCGCCCATTTGTAACCGGAGCCATGCTTCGACTCCGATAGGAGCCTTCCTGCCCCATGCGAACAAATTTTGGCACTGTGCCGCTGTTGCAAAACAAGTGACCACAGCACCGCATTCCCGTCAAACCCGACCCATGTTCACTTTGCGCACGCCCTTGACATCGCGCAACGTGATTGCGGCGCGGTTGAGCTCGTCGCGCAGCTGCTCGGCGTGCTTCATGCCCCGCAGACGCCACACCGGGTTATTCGAGTCGCTCGTCGTCACGACCACCGCGCCGATGCCAAACAGGCCGACGGCGAACCGCTTGCAGGCTTCAGGTCTTGAAGGTCAAGGAAGTTCCTCAATGCTGCACACCCGATTTCGCCCACCCGTCTTTGCCGCATACAGAGCCCTGTCGGCAGCTTCGATCAACTTCACTGGCTCGTCTGAACCCCGCGCGGGAACGAGCGAATCGACGCCGGCGCTCAGCGTGACAACCCCGGTAGGACTGCCTGCGTGCTCGATCCTGAGGTCGTAGATGGCATGGCGAATTTTTTCCGCGACGGCGACCGCACCGCCCACGTCCGTGTTCGGAAGCAATACCGCGAGTTCTTCCCCACCGTAGCGGGCGGCAAGATCGCCGGGCCGTTTGGGCGTCAGGTCGCGGATCGCGCGACTGATGGCCCGAAGACAGTCATCGCCAGCCGCGTGGCCGTAGATGTCGTTATATTGCTTGAAGCAATCCACATCCAGCATCACCAGGGCCAGCGTACTGGCATCGCGCATCGCTCGACCAAACTCAGTGTCCAGGGCAACGTCGAACTGCCGACGGTTCGCCAGTCCGGTCAGGCCATCCTGCATCACGAGCCGTTCGAGCGTCTGGTTCAGATTTGTCAGAGCATCGCGGACCTGGACCAGTTCCCGCTCTGCCCGGGTGCGCAAGCTGATCTGCTGGACCAGCCGCCACCCAAAAAGACCCACCACTGCCACGAGAAACGCCACACCGCCAGAATGCAGCAGCGTATCCCTCCACCAATCCGCGAGGATCTCGTCCCTAGAAAGAGCTGCTGCCACAAACACCGGGTAATGTTCCAGGCGGCGAAAACTGTTCAGCCGGATCACCCCGTCCTGTGAAGATTTCGTGATGAGCATGCCAGCCGGCCCCTGCGCCCGATAGGCGCGGTACAGCCCGGTACCCGCGATGTTCTTGCCGACAAAACTGTCCCTGAAGGGACGCCGCAGCAGCATGGTGCCGCTATCCAAAACCAGCGCGATCGCTCCCGCACGGCCGATCTGGAGGCTCTCGTAAAAGCCCTTGAAAAAGTCGACGTCAATGGTGGCTAGTGCCACTCCGCCAAAGCTGCCGTCGCCGTGATTGATCCGGCGCGAAACCGGAATAATCCATTTCCCCGTCGACCGGCTTCTCACGGGAAGTCCAATGTGGGGACCAAGTTCGGAATGCGCGCGATGGAAAATGAAATATTCCCGGTCAGAATTGTTGAACGTCTGGAGCAACCTCGGCTGCGAGGTTGCCAGCCATCTGCCCTGCTCGTCGTAGAGAAACAGACCATTGAGCTGCGGCAGTTCTGCCGTGCGCATTGCCATCAGGCGGTGCAACCTTTCCATCGCGCGCTGCCCCTTGCCTTCATACTCGACGCGCTCCACGATCCCGAGGAGGGCGGTGTCGGCCTCCTTGATGGTGTCGTCAGCCTGCTGCGCCGTCGCACGCGCCAGATTTGAAGTGGCAACCTCCGTCTGCTGAAACTGAACGGCGCGCGCGTTCCAGCTGCGCCAGACGTCGGTACCGATCAGACACGCACAAACGAGAATAATGAAAGCGATTGCCCGCAGGCTGACGGAAGGATTTCTCAACATTGAACGACTCGTTGTCACCTGTTTCCCGCTATCTTCGCCGGCTTACATTGCCTCGAAGACTGCAAAGCATACCCACGTATCGTGCGTTCTGAATCCGCCCAATATCGCAGCCGGGTGGGTCTCACTTTATTTAACGACCCACGCAGGACGGACTTGAGCGTGGAAAGCCGAATTATTGAGCGTATCGGGGAATACCATAACGCGCTAAATGCATGCGAGTGAATTGCATTTGAAACAGGTCGAACCCGAGACCGCCGCTTACACTTCGTGGGCGCACCGTCGTTCATCTCGAAGAAGCCGGCGTGCTCACGAAACTCAAACGTCCTGCTGCCCTCTCTTGCCGCCGATGGCTTGCCTTTCAGACCTCTTACCCGGTGGGCCCTCAGATTGGCTGATCTGGAGGATTTCCGGGATCGATCCTGAATACAGGAATTGTCCTATTTCTGTCCGCGCCGTTCAACTTGCTCGACCCCGTCGGCCTTAACCCAGTTGCGCAGCATTTGAACACGATAAAACGTAAAACGTTTGCGAATGGCACACTTTTTAAAGCAAACGTTTGCGTAATTTTAGTTCTGTTCAAGAGATGGGAATATTGACGAGAGGCCCGATTTAAATTGATTCATTTAAAGGCGCAGATGCGCTATCCTAGCCGGCCAAATGCGGGGCCAGCCAAAAATCCGAATCCGGACTCGCTAAAAAAAAGCTTTGACGACGGTTCGATTCTGCCGTCGTACGACCACATTGGGACCAACATAACGATGAGTGGATGCTTCGGGGCGCGGCCAGCCCGGGGAAGTGCTGGCCCGCCGCCTGACTCGCGCGGACTAAGGCATCGCTGCTTCAACGCGATGTCGCTTTGCGTCGGCGCGCTCACGGTAATGACGGTTCTCCTCACCGGTTGTGCAAGCCGGCAACTGCCGGCTGAGTCGATCACCGTCGACGTCCAGGCATGGAAACAGGCGCGCTTTGTCGAGCTTACCTATGCCGACAATCGTTTGACGGGCGTCGATTATCTTGACGAATTACCCAAGGTTGAATCGAAGCCGCGCCGGATGGCTTGTCTGCATCGAGACTCGGTGACGCCCGCTCCGAAAGCTATTAGCGCGTGGATCTGGCGCTCCAAGGCGCTGATGGACGACCCGCAAGTGCGCGGGGATTTTCTCGTTCGCGCCAAACAACATGGCGTCACGACGCTGAACGTCCAAGTGCAGCGCGATCTGACGCAGTTCGACGCCCTCCTTCGAGCGGCGAGTGCCGTAGGTGTCCGGATCAATGCTCTCGCAGGCGAGCCGAGCGATGTCCTCGATGGGGAGCCATTGTTGCGTCTAGTCGATTCGATCGTGCAATTCAACGCGACACATCGCGATGGATTTGCTGGAGTGCAGTTCGACATCGAGCCCTATCTGCTCAAGGACTACAGCAAGAACGAGACCGAAGTTCTGACGCGCTATATCGAGTTGCTCGACAGACTCAGGCGCGCTACTGCAGGCCGGCTCGAACTGAGCGTTGCGGTGCCGTTTTGGTTTGCGGACAAAACGCTGCATGGGGAAAGCCTGATGGCCTTCGTTGCGGCGCGCGTCGATCGGATCGCAATCATGAGCTATCGCACCGATTTGCCCCAGTTGCTCGATGTGGCGAACAACGCGCTATGTTACGGCGAACTATATGGCAAGCCTATCGATCTCGGATTGGAATTGACCAAAATGCCGCGCGAGACTCACTACATCGTCGCGAATTCTCAGTTGGATTCTTCGATTCGCACGGAAAACAGCAAGACCTTCCTGCGGTGGGACCTCGCGGATTTAGCGCATCTCACGACGCGCCAGTGGGTGGTCGAGCCGTCACGTCTTTCCTTCTACCCAGACACTGAAGCGGCATTTGCGATGATGCGCTTGCCGATCCCTTACCTGAGCTTTGCCGGTTGGAGCATCAATGGCCTCGATGACGCGTGGATCCACCCATAACGCCAAACTGATTTCGGCATCGGTTGCGCTCGCTACTGCGATGTGCGCAGCTTCGGCGAACGCGACTGCTCCCACGACCTATGAGCAAAAAATTCGGGCATTGATGCGCGCCGTTCAGCAGCATGACGATGCCGCGGCGGTCCGGCAGTTCGACGCATTGCGGCAGCAGTACAAAGGCAACCCCGAAGTGGAGGCGATCGGATTGCGCTTCGAATGTTCGAAAGGGAATTTCGATCGCTTCCACGATTCGCAGCAACGGCATGCTCCCCATTCGTCGAGCACGGACTTGGCGGAGGCCATGAAAGCCTGCCGTGACGAGGAGGCGATGGCGCGGGCAACGCGTCAACTTGACCAGGGCGATGCGATCGCAGCGATCCGCGTCGCTCAGCCGCTGTATGCGTCCGGTTCGGATCCCTATCGCGCCGGTCTGCTGCTGGCCCAGGCCTACACGCGCAATCAGCAGCCCGAGCAGGCGCAACGGATCTACGCCGACCTGGCCGCGCGCTATCCGAAAGACGCCGAACTGGCGACACGGGCTCGCGCACTGCGGACCGAAAGCGAACTCGACGCGTTGCAACGTCAACTCGACCAGGGCGATGCAATTGCTGCGATCCGCGTCGCTCAGCCCCTGTATGCGACCGGCCCGGATCCTTATCGCGCGGGTGTCTTGCTGGCACAGGCCTATGTGCGCAACCAGCAGCCCGAGCAGGCGCAACGGGTCTATGCGGACCTGGCGGTGCGCTACCCGAAGGATGCCGAACTGGCAACACAGGCGCGCGCGCTGCAGGTCCAGCAAGAGCTCGACGAGGCAGAGCGCAAGCTGGACGACGGCGATGCGGCCGCCGCGATTCGCATCGCCCAACCGCTCTATGCCTCCGGCCCGGATCCGTATCGCGCTGGTCTGCTGTTGGCGCAGGGCTACGTGCGCAGTCAACAGCCTCGGCAGGCGCAACGGATCTATGCCGACCTCGCGACCCACTATCCGAAGGATTCGGAACTTGCGGCGCAGTCCGTCATTCTGCTAGCGCAGACGCACCAGTCCGAAGGAGCGCATCAGGCCTTCGAAGCGCTGCCGCCTTCGCAGCAGCAAGCCGTAATATTGAGCCTGGGCGGCGATGTGCGCCCGCTGTATCCGAATTCGATCACCGTGACCGGCACCCGTGCTTCATCGTCGCACAACATGCCGGGTGACGACGATGCGGCGGCGCAACTCGCACTCGGGACATCGCTCGGAACCGTCGTCGCCGCCATCGAGCACGCCCATCGTTTCGGCCAAGCCGCGACGTCCTATGGTTTCGATTTTTATCGCGACCTGGGGGCGGGTTACAGTGCCCAAATCGGCGCGTCGCACAGTCCTTCGGAGACGTTTCTCGCACGTCACGCCCTGACACTCGGACTGTCGAAGGACTTCAGCAACTTCACCCTTGATGCCGGACTGCGACATCTGATCTTCTCCAATACCGTCGCCGATGTCGTATCGGGGGGTGTCGACTTTCAGGTCGGCCCGCACCTGCAGATCAGGACGGGGCTGCTCTATGTTCCTCAAACAAGTGCCTACAGCGTGAAGCTGGCGCCGATCTGGAGATACAACGGAAGCAATCAGAGCTTCGCCTATTTGACGGGCGGGATGGCGGGAGAACAGGTGAGCGTTTCCCAAGGCATCCTGCGCACACCGACCTACAGTCTCATGATCGGTCACACGGTAAACGTGACCCGACTCGTTTCCCTGACGGCTGACACGTTCTACGAGCACCGCGCCGGCCTCTACAACCGCTGGGGCATCGATGTATCACTCGCGAAGAGGTGGTAATTGGACACGCTGAACAATCTCGTTTTCCCCGTCCTCGGTTTCTGGCTGCTGCGGGCCTTCGCTCTGTTTTTCGGGTTGTCACTCATCGCAGTGCTCATCGGGCTCGGCGTGCACAAGAGCCTCGTGCTGCGACGCGCCCGTCAAAGCGCGTTATGGACAGAGCACGCACGTCAGACGCTACTGTCGATCGCGAACGGCGACGCGTTGAGGCTCGAACCCGTATCCGATTTCAATCGAACGTTCTGCGTCGTCGACGCGTTCCGCGACTGCAAAATCACTGATCACGATCAGGAGCGGCGCTTGCACGACGCGATGGCAAGGGCCGGAATCGATGAGGTGTTGCACCGGGCAATGCAATCCCAGGATTGGGGACTGCGTTCCAAATGCATGAGCGCGATTCATGAGCTTCGTTGGCCGAGGTTTTTCGATGCGCTGATCGAGCGCTCGGGCCAGGAAGACAACATGCGCGTCCATAGCAGCTGCCTTTACGCGTGCGCCAGCGTATTGAGAAGTCCGGAGCAGTTTTTCCGGCTGTACGATGCGACCGACGCCAGGAACACGCTCACAGCAAGTTTTGCTGAAAGCGTGTTCCGCACCGCCATCCGAAGGCTAACGGAGTTCTGCCCTCCCGAGGCCGTCCACAGCACGATGGAGATGTGCTTGAGTCGTCTGCAGTCCCCCAGCCTCACCGCCCTGATCATGTCGATCGGCAAAGAACACATTCGCGAGCTCGCGCCATCGATCGTCAAATGCGCACGCGCGCAACCTAAGCGCATCGTAGTCGTCTCGGCCATGCGCGCGCTTCACTTGATGCAGCTGTACGACCACTTGATTCTCGAAGGACTGTCGTCTGAGGACACCATCATTCAAATCACCGCGATTCGGACCAGCGTGTTCTGCGGCGATGCCGTCTGGCAAAAGCTGGCCCGACTGATGAACTCGCGATCGTTCGATGTCCGCTATGCGGCGGCGATGACCTTGCGTGCGATAGGGGCGCGCGGTATCGCCGTCTTGCGCGAAGTCCTCGAAGAAAACACTGACCTTTACGCTAAAAACATGGCGGCGTTCGCGCTGGCGATGGAGTGACACAACATGAAATCGATTGCGCTCTTATTGATCGTTTACCAGGTCTTGATCCTCGTCTATTTTCTGGTGCTGAATTGCGGCTATACCCTCATCACTTTCTTCGCCTTCCTCTTCATTAAGAGGTCGGCCGACGCCACGCCCGATTTGGAACGGCTCGGCGATATCGTCAACCTCAGCAATCTGCGCCCCGTCAGCTTGATGATCCCCTGCTACAACGAGGAGCTCAATATCGTCGAGACGGTGAAAAATGCATCGAAGCTGATCTACCCCGAATTCGAGATCCTCGTGATCAACGACGGCTCCGCCGACAAGACCGTCGATATGCTGCATGACGCGTTCGAGTTGATTCCCATCGACCGCCCGCCCAAGAAACTGCTCGAGACAGCGCCTGTTCGACAAGTATTTCGCTCGCGCACCGTGCCGAACCTTTGGGTCATCGACAAGGCCAACGGTGGCAAGGCCGACGCGCTCAACGCCGGGCTTTCGTACAGCAGCTACCCGCTGTTCTGTGCGATGGACGCGGACTCGTTGCTGGAATCCGATGCGTTGCTGCGCATGGGCCATCAGTTTCTGCTCGACAAGGAGTTGGTCGCGGCTGGCGGGGCTGTGCGCGTGCTGAATGGGTGCACGGTCAAGGATTCCCAGATCAGCGAAATTCGCGCGCCGTCCGGGCTGTTGAGCAACATCCAGGTTGCCGAGTATTTGCGCGGCTTCATGGCCGGTCGTGTGGCATTCGACGCAATGGACAGCCTGCTGATTATCTCGGGGGCATTCGGCATTTTTCGCAAGGACCTCATCCTGGCAATATCGGGCTTTCGCAAGACGGTCGGCGAAGACATGGATCTCGTGCTGCGCCTGCACCGGCACTGCGTCGACCAAGGCATTGCCTACACGGTGCGATATGTTCCCGAGCCGGTCTGCTGGACGCAGGTTCCGTCCGATCTATTCTCGCTTTTGCGGCAACGCAACCGCTGGCAGCGCGGCCTGGTGGACTGCCTCTGGCACAACCGCGCCATGCTGTTCAATCCGAAGTATGGCAAGGCTGGGATGATCGGTATGCCGTACTTCTTCATCGTCGAGATGCTCGGGCCGCTGATCGAGTTCGTCGGCTATCTCGGGTTTGTTCTTTTCCTGATTTTCAATCTTCTCAATCCGCTCTATGCCGAACTGTTTTTCCTGCTGTCCATCGGCTGGGGCATGTGGTTGAACGCCGCGGCAGTCATGCTCGACAACTTCACGCTACACAAATATTCGAGAATTCGGGATTCGTACAAGATTGCCATCCTCGGCACCTTCGAATACCTCGGTTATCGTCAGCTCGTGACGGTCGAGCGCCTGATCGGTACGTTCCAGGTGTGGCGGCGCGGCTGGGGAAAGGTCAAACGAAGCTCGATCGGAGGAGCGGTCGAGGAAACTGCAAAGTAAGCGTTGGATATGTCCGCAAAAAAACTCACTAGCATCATCGTGCGCCTATGCCTGCTGGCGCTCATCGGGGCGGCGCCGGGTTATCTGTTTCTCGCCAATTTCGCCACGTTCGAGCCTTACCTCGTGCCACTGCATGCGATCCAGGGCGAGGTGAGGCAGGCTGCCCCCGGCATCATCATCGGACCCTATCCGGATGCCAATATGCTGGCCGCCTTGCGTCGACGCGGCGTCGGTGTCGTAATATCTCTGCTCGACAAGGACCTTATTTACGAGCAGTCGCTTATCCGCCGCGAGGAGGCGCTCGCTGCCACCTTCGGCATTCAGGAAATCAATGCGCCGATGGACAGCGGTCAGTCCCCGAGCAGTCCGCTCAATGCTGCCGCGCTGTTAAAGATCCGCGCGTTCATCGACAGCCGCCCGAAGACGCAGATTTATATTCACTGCTACCTCGGCAAGCATAGAGTGCACGATGTGGCGATCATGTTGGAACAACAGAACGACGAGGTACGGGGCGCGCATCGCTGAGCGGGTCTCTGCCTCGGCGTAGGCGTGATAGTGACCTGCCACCATCGATAGGGTCAAAGGGCTTTCTGTACCAGATTCCGCGATGCCTTTCGTGGCGGCATTTTGTGCTGCTTATCATGTCATCTAGATCCATAGTCGTGCTTAAGAGGCGCCGATAAGTAGTTGCCGCGTGACGCGTCTGGGGTCATCTCAAGAAAAGGAAATTTGTGCACGTGTGCGAATTCACGTCGCACACGTACGAAAAAGTCCGTCTTGAAGGCACCCCAGATCGGCCATTGCTGACCGCCGTATATGGGCTCTGCCCTGACCCGTCCTGACATAGGTTGACACCTACGCACCGCTGTTCGCGGTTAGAAACGCCCGATGAAGTTCATCGGGCGT
>NZ_JBYSWU010000095.1:0-9921 GCF_058781505.1 Paraburkholderia sp. FW306-2-2C-D06C
AACAAGGCAGAGCCGGAGTACGAATACAAGCTGTACGAGCGGGCAACGAAACTTTATCCGGCGTGTCCGAGCGACGGCTATGAACTGCTGCGCTTCGGCCGGATCCTGTCAGGTTCGCCTACCCTTCCTGCAGGGCGGGCAAGAACAACATGGATACGTGCAGCATTCGCGACTGGCCAGGAGGGCTACATCGACCTTAACAACAATACGATTGTGAAGCTGTCCGACGCCGATTTCCCGTTTCTCGCGAGCTGGCAAAAGGTTGATGAAGGCAATAGCCCGTTTGCAATTGACGGGCTATGTGACATTGATCGATTGAAAGCGATCCTGGGACCTGCGAAAGAGCATCAGACGCAGCAGGAGCAAGGCGAACACGAGGAGCGCCAGAAGGAAGAAGCGCTTGTTCGGTACGTCAGGACTACGGCCGGTGTGCGTGATCTGCTCAAAGGGTTTGTCTGTCAGGCGCCGAGCGAGTGGGACGGTACAAATAACGATGCGCGCTACGGAAAGCTGCTCAGCCAGCAGGGCGAATTCTATTATGGTGATAGCGCCGGATATGGGAAGTTTATCGCTCTGCTGAAGCAGTTCCAGTTCTGGGATGCGACGCACCTGCAACCGGGTACGAAACTTTGGTTCTTTCATCCGCTCCAGTTCATCCGGCATTTCAGGAGGTGCGGGTGGTTGAGCATGGCAGAACTTAAGCAGATGTTTCCTCCAACAGCTCTACGCCGTGTGTCCGCATCGCAATGGACTTCGGAGCCGGTACACCCCCAGATGAATACGGTAGATGGATTTGGCATCGAACTGAACAGGGCAATGCGCAAGTTCGGCATAGCCACACGACTGCGGCAGGCAGCGTTTCTGGGCAATGCGATGCAAGAGACGCAATGGTTTCGATTGCTGGCAGAGGGCTCGCCGCAGCAGCAGCGATATTTCCCGTGGTTCGGTCGCGGGTTCTTGCAACTGACCTGGCCCGATAACTATGTGCAGTACTGGCGCTTTTGTGGCCGACAGGTCGACCAGGCACTGGCTGATCGCCTTCACAATGCTGCGCACGCGTCGAATCAGGCACACAACAACGCAGCCCTCGCGGCGGCAGAGGCCTATGTGCCGGCAGACATGAAGAGGTGGCGGGACGATGTGGCGACGCAGAAATTTGACGCATCCGACAGCGCTGGCGCGTACTGGGCATGGTCGGTTGCGGCCCGGCCTGCCGACCAGTCGCCGGCTCTGCGACGTGCCACGAAACAAGTGGTTAACACGCCAAAGCCTTACTACAGCAGTGAACCATTCGGACAAGTCGCGGCCACCGTGAACGTGGGGCATGAATCAAGTAACTTCTCAGCAGTCAACGGTCTTCAGGCGCGGTATCAGGCCTATACAGCCGCGCTTTTCATGTCGATGGAGGGAATTCGGTTCCCGGGTGCGGATGGGGCACTGAAAGAAAATCCTGACTGGTAACGTAGAGCGGACTATCCAGATGAAAAAAGCGATCCTTTGCCTCTGTATAACCAGCTTGGCAGCAGCGCAATTCTTTAGTATTGCTGCAGCGCAGGACCCTGCTCCGGCTTTGACTGAGCGGGCTACGACGACAGAAAACGTTGTCGGCCCATGTCATTTTAAAATCGCGAATATGTTTGGTGGGGAGTTTCGGGTGCCTCATCCTGATCGCTCGCCGCCGCAAGAGGGGGCGTATTACCTCCCAATTATGGGTCCGATGGCCTTCCTAGCTGGTGGTTTTGGTCTTTTCTGTGTAGACGCCAACGAAGAACGAATTACTAGTGCCCTAAACGCAAGGTATGTAGCGGGCAACTGGCTGAGGTACGGACCGGTCAACGGCCCCGAATTCGTTCCATTCGAGAAGCAGGCGAACGCTCGAACAATCCCATTGAAGGGAGCAAACTGGACCGGGATGGCATACACCGACGATGACACAACCGGTGACGAGCGCCAACGGGCTCGCGTTTTTCACTTCTGTCTGATCCACAAGGCCCACGCGTTGTGTGGGAACACGCCGGTTAAATGGCTGACGGATCGCAAGACTCGCAGCGATCTTGATCGGATCAAGGCGATCCTTGAGTCTGTCAAGTTTGTCGACACCCCAACACCGGCTGATGCCAATGCTGCATCTGGCGTAACAACCTTCGGCAAATAAAACAAATGGTGAATGTGGGGCACGCATCAAGTAACTTCTCTGCAGTCAACGGCCTTCAGGCGCGATATCAGGCGTATAGCTGGCGTAACAGTTATCGAGATTATGGCCACTACCGTGCCAAGGACTTTACGACCGATCCCAATCCGAAGCTTTTGCAATCCGATGCGGAAGTGGCGGCGGACTCAGCGGGTTATTTCTGGGTCAAGATTCGTATTAGCGTGAAAGCGGATCGCGGTTCCAGCAACCAGGATGTCCAGGCCTGTTTTCGTCTGGTTGGAGGCGCAGGCGGCTTGCCGGAACGACAGCAGTTTTTTCGCCACGTCTATTTTATTCTTGGCGATACATGCAACATGCCCGCTGAAGTGGGATTGGTGCGCCAAATGGAGAGTACACAATGATTCGTCTCGCCATCGTGACATGTGGCCTGCTGCTAACTTCGATGACCTATGCTCAATCGGCAGCCGATGCAGCTCACATCAGAAGCATAGGAACCAATTCTATTGATCCAAACGCGGAGGAACGCTGTGGCATATCAATGCGGACGCCGAACCTCAAACGTGTCGATGAACAACCCATTGGTTTTGCATGTTCGGGCGCATATAAAAGCGCGCTTACACTTTCATGAATATGGATTTTCAGTACGACCTGAACTTCGAACTCAGCGGTGGCTCCCATATAAGCTTCGTAGCAGATGGCTTCAGCATCGAGAAAAAATAGCGGCTGGCGGAAACAGCATATTCCGCTTGAGACCCGGCGATAAGTTACCGACCCTGGCACCAGACTCTGCATACCAAGAGTCGAACTGCGGTGACACCGTCACCAAAACTGACATCACGCCCATCCAAGGCAGCAACTGGCACGGTTAACTTGCGGCCCATCGAAGCCGCGATTAATCGAGACGTTAGAGTGCCTTTATATCAATACGAATATGATGCGCTCGTATCGATCCTTTTTAATACTGGGCCATATCCAAGAAACGGTGATCCGTGGTATCCAGAATCACGCTCGAAGCACTTGGCAAATTATCCAAACAGCGGTGAATACAATAGGATGCGAGACGTAATTCGCTCGTTTGTTTCGCAACGTGTGCCATGGCGTCGCCGCCTGGAAGCCAACCTCTTTGAAACGGGGATTTATGATGCGCGCCACTAGTATACTTTTTGTTCTATTTTTGATCGCTAATGCAGCCTATGCCTCATCATCGATCTATGGGTCTGAATTTGACTACAAAAAGGCAAAGCCTACCAGTACGTATTTTTCAGGGAAAACCCGTCAGCAAGTCGCATCGTATTGCAAAAAAGAAATGCTTGGTACGATGGATTTGTCTGCCTGTGCCCAATTTCGCTATGAAATGGTCAGTAAAGTTCTAAATAATAAATTCGCTCAAATAGAAAATGTCACAAAAGATAGCGACCGAGAGCACCGGGCTAATGACGAACCCGAAGCACTTCCGTTCTTTAAGAAAGCTCAATCAAATTGGCAGCTCTATAGGGATAATGAGTGCTACGCGGAAATATATCAAGTTGGTCAGGCATCGTTGCGCTTTATTGACTTTTGGGATTGCATGACTCGAATCACAAAGAGCAGGCTTGATGAATTGACCAAGCCTAATACCGATGAGTGAAAGATTGCCCCGCTTCGGCGGGGCTTTTTGTATCGCACAAACGAACATGAAATATCATTACCTCGCACTCACGCTATTGTCACTCGCCTTTGTAGCGCCTACGTCCGCAAAGACCCGTTATTCGGGGTAGTTCGATTACCGGGATTTCGAACCGTCCGCCGTCTACTTTCACGGCCATACGCGCGCGGAAATTGACCGCCTGTGCAATACAGGCGATGGGGCGTCAACGGAGGATTTGGAGGAATGCGAACATAGGGAATTCGAGGGCGCGGTCGCAACGTTAAATCGGAAACTCGCGGCGCTTACCGCTCAAATCAAGAAAGACGATAACGATTACGCGAAACCGGACGATGAACCCGTAGCGCTACCGTCTTTCCTGAAGTCGCAGGCCGCATGGGTCCAGTACCGTGATAGCTACTGCTATAGCGCTGCCTATGACATGGGCCCAGGGTCAGAAAAATACATTCGTTTTTGGGTGTGTATGTCATCCATGACCAAGGCCCGCACAAAGGAGCTTGGACAATTCGACGATTGACGCGCAACGCGTTATTAAAGGCTCAACCGCGCCTGTTCCTGCGCCCCGCTCACATGATCGAACAGCAAGGCCTGGCGGTGCGCGTCGTTGATGGGCTCGCATGCGGTTTCGAAGTGCGTCGGATCAAGTTCGATGCCGACGAAGCGCCGTCCGGTCTGTATGCACGCTACGCCCGTTGTTTGCGCTTCATTCGCTTTATGCGCAAGTGTTCGTCGCGATGCTCTGCGAGATGTTCGGCGCGCGTCGTCGCTTCAAGGTTGTACACCTCATCATTCATTGAATCGCGGTCGCTATGACGCACGATCCAACCGGCCGGGATGGTTCCACGGGCTTTCTCGTAGACGTATATCGCATATGGCACCCACTTTTTCGGGTCCGCCACCTTGATGAACTTACGAGGATGGCCGTTTTTGTCCACACGAACCGTTACTGTGCTTACGGGCATTTTCCGCAAACTTTTACAGCCGCGCTAGGCTGCTGCCGCGCGCATGGATTGGGAGTTGTCTGATATATGAGATGCAGCCGGACTCTTAGACTTTCTCTTGCTGCGTTCACATCCCATGAGTAACCCATGAGTAAGCGCATGCGATCGATGTTGTTGTAACTCTCCGACTTTCCGCTCACGTCCCCCGGCGTGAGCGGTTTTTTTCGTCCATTCGTTTTGTCGTCGCTGGGATGGGACTGCCGTTTGAAACTACGCAAGCGTGATAAAGGCGTGGGCGGCAAGCCTGAAATTTAAAGGCCGCTCGCCGATGAGGCACCCGGCCTATCGGTGGGGTTGCTCGACTAACGTGCCGCTATCCGCACGTGCCGCCGGATAACGCATCACACGATTTCGGCCCGCATCTTTGGCTTCGTAGAGCGCCTCGTCGGCGGCGTCGACCAGCGCGTGGCTCGTCGCGAAGGTGTGACCTTTGGTGCTGGCGATACCGATGCTGACGGTCAGCACATGGTGAGAGCTGGCGACGTGCCGTAGTTGAAGCGCCTGCACCGCGGCGCGAATCTGCTCGGCGATACGCTCCGCGCCGAGTTCGTCAGTATCCGGCAGCAGCACGGCGAACTCTTCGCCGCCGTAGCGCGCTGCCGTGTCGCCCGGGCGCCGCACGTTCTGCGCAATGCAGCGCGCCACGCCGATCAACGCTTCGTCGCCCGCCGAATGGCCGTACAGGTCGTTGAAGCCTTTGAAGCTGTCCACGTCGATCAACAGCGCCGACAGCGGCCACGCGCTGCGTTGCGCGCGGAGCCACTCTTCTTCGGCATGTTCCTCGAAGTTGCGGCGATTGTTCAGCCCGGTCAGCCCGTCAGTGCGCGCCAGCACGCGCAACTCGGCTTCGGCCGCAAGGCGCTGCCGCAATTGCTGCGAGAACAGCACGGCCAGCGCGATGATGGTCAGATCGAGCGCGGCGATCAGCGAGCCGATGATCCACGCGCGATGCCGCCATTCCACGTAGATGTCCCGCGTGGACAGCGCAACGTCGAGAATCAGCGGATAGACGTCGATATGGCGGAACGCATACCAGCGCTCGACTCCGTCGATCGCCGCCGTGCCGAAGAATTCCCCGCTCGGCTGCTGGGTGAAGCGGGTGTAGTTCGCTGTTCCGGTGAGATTGCGGCCGATGATTTTCGGATCGTACGGACGGCGCATCAGCATCGTGCCGTCGGCCAGCATCAACGCCATCGAGCCGCCCGCACCGAGATTCATGCCGGCGAACAGACGCCGGAAGTAAGTGAGGCGCATCGTGCCGACCACCACACCGGCAAAGCTGCCATCCGGACGCGAAAGACGCCGGCTCAACGCGATGCTGATGTCTGTGCCGGGCACCTTCGGCATGAACGGACGGCTCACGTACAGGCCGACGTTGGGAGAGTCGCGCTGAACCTTGAAGTAGTCGCGGTCCGCAAGGTTGATCTTGCGCGGCGGACTCGCACGCGAGTCGAACACGATTTCGCCGGTTTCGTTGGTGACGAGGATCGAGCCCATGTCTTTCGCGCTGGCCGAGCCGTCGAACAGGACCATCTGGCGGATCTCGGGCGGCAGGTTCAGGACGCCGGGATGTTTCAAACCCTGGATCACCGCGCGCAGCGACAGATCGTAGATTTCCAGATTGCGCGACACATCGCGCTCGACCAGCAGCGAGACGTTGAAGACCGAATCCTGGGCGCGCCGCAACGCGTCATCGCGCATCTGCGCCAGCACCCACACCGCGATCGCGAGTATCGCGCTGGCCAGCACGATACTGATGGCAATCAGGATGTTCGGTCGACGCGTCATCATGGTCTTATCGTTCGAGCATGCGCTGACCCACGCGCGTGGTGAGATTGGCCGCGTCTGCAGCTGAAGGCGCGTCTGTAAAGACGGTAGCCTACCAGACGCCACGGCACGTCGAACGATCGAAAAGACGGAGATTTTCGCGACCTTGCCGCGCGCCGTCACGTTGACGGCGCCGTAGAAGTTGGTGTCGATCTGCGCGCGGAATGTACGAGAACGCTGATTACACGGCGCCGCTACCGTTTATTGCGCGAGAGCCCCTCGCACGATCAGGCACAATCCTGCCGCGACGACGGCAACGCCGACGCCTCGCGCGACGCGCTCCCCGTCCGATGCGAAACGTTCGACGGTAATAGCTGCCGTCACGACCGCCATCGCGCGCGGGTCCATGACTCCAATGACGAAAAGGATCGCCGTCAAGCCTGCGCAACAGTAGCTGCAGTGCAGCCCCAGACGCAGGCCGTGTCGCCAGGCAGCGCCGGCGTCCGCCGGCAACGTACGACCGCACCCCGGCGCCTCCCGGCAGCACGCAAGGTGGCGGGCCTTCCAGGCGGTGAACTGCAGCGCGCCAGCGCTCAAAACAACCACACCGGCCACGATCGGAACGACACGCGCCAACGCGGGCAGCTGCATCTCGACAGCCGCCAGCGCGGCGCCCAGCGCAAAGGCGGCCACGCCGAACACGGTCCACACGAAGAAATAGCCCACGCCCACCAGAACAGTCAGCCAGGCGAGGCGCGTCTCGCCCGTTCTGCCGACCGCCTGGCGATAGCGCCACAGCGTGGGCGCGAGGGATGGCAGCATCATCGCCACCATCATCACGCCCCACATGCCGAGGAACGACGCCGCGACGCCGGGCCACGTCTGCCCGCACATCCGCAGCCACGCCATCGACATCGTCCAGCCGCCGGGCATCGGCATCTCACCCATCGCCGACATGGCCGCGCACCCGACAATCGTCGCCGCCGCGCTGGCGGCGAAAAGCAGCGCCGAGACGCCGAAGAAGGCTCGCCGGGAAGCCCGCCCGGAAACCGCGCGTCGCGAGAAATCCCGTGCCCCGGTTGCGCCAACGTCACTCATGACCCTGCTCAGCGCTGGTTGTACTCGTCGTGACGGCGCCACCAGATGCCCGTCTCGTTGCGCCCCTTGGGCGCGCGGTCGAGCCACTGGTACATGCCCCAGATGCCGTCCACGCCGCGCGCGTAGGTGGAATACGTGTGGTAGACGACGCCGTCCTCGAGCACGAACGCGCTCAATCCCGGCCGGTCGCGCGCATACGTGGACGCGTCGGTTCCGCAGGTGGCCGCGAACTGGGCGACGGGCGCGGGCGCCGGTGTCGCGTCCATCGCGTGGCCGCCGCGCTCGTAGTTGTATTCGACGCGCCCCTCGCGCTGCTGCTCCTCGGTGAACGAAATGTTGAAGTCGAAGTTGAAGTCGCTGCCGTGCGAGGACGCCCACGGAAACGTCCACCCCATCCGGCGCTTGTAAGTCTGCAGCTTTGCAAGCGGCGCCCGCGACACCGCCATCAGCATGACGTCGTGGTTCGCCAGGTGCACGGCAATGCCATTGAACCCGTCCGCAATCGACGAGCAGGACGGGCACCCCGCCGTATAGTCGGGCCCGAACATGAAGTGGTAGACGAGAAGCTGTGAGCGTCCTCTGAAAAGGTCCGGCAGCGAGGCGGCCCCTTCATCGGTCTCGAATCGGTACGGCTTGTCGATTCGAACCCAGGGCAGCGCCTGCCGCTGACGCGCCAGCTCGTCGCCCTTCCGCGTGAGCTCCTTCTCCGCCTTGAGCAGATCGAGCCGCGCAGCCAGCCACTCTTCACGTGTGCCGGTCATATGTGTCGTCGTCATGCTTCCCTCCGTCGGGTGTTCCTCGTCGTTCGTTCAGCTCCCGATACGACGTGCTGGTTGGTGGTCGTGCTAGATTAGTTCCGGACTTCGAACGGTGGGAGTGACAAATGTGGCGGGATTCAAATAGACCATGGACTCGCTAGTCACGGCCGCGGCGCGCGCGCTTGCGGCGGGGGATCCCCTCGGCGCGCTGAACCGGGTTGCCTTGCGCGACGACGCACCGGCGCTCGCGCTTCGCGGCATCGCGATGGCCCAGCTCGGCGATCTCGTTCGGGCGAAGGCGCTCTTGCGAAGTGCGGCGCGCGCCTTCGGTCCGAAAGAAGCCGTGGCCCGCGCGAGGTGCATCGTCGCCGAGGCCGAGATCGCACTCGTCTCGCGCGACCTGGGCTGGCCAGCGAAGGCGCTCGACGCCGCGCGGGCGACGCTCGAAGCCCACGGCGACCGGGTGAACGCCGCGCACGCGCGGTATCTCGAGGTCCGGCGTCTCCTCCTGATCGGGCACCTCGACGAAGCCGAGCGTACGCTCGCCGAACTCGACCCCGCGCCCTTCCCGCCCGCGTCGCGGGCCGCCCACGAACTGGTCGTCGCCGGGATCGCCATGCGGCGCCTCCGGACGAAGTCGGCGCGCGCCGCGCTCGCCCGGGCCGAGCACGCCGCGCGCCACGCGGGAATCCCGGCGCTGACCGCGGAAGTCGAAAGCGCATCCCACGTCCTGAACACGCCCGCGGCGCGCCTGATTGCGCGCGGCGAGGAGCGGCTCCTGCTGCTCGACGAGGTTGAAGCGTTACTGGCGTCGAAGGTGCTCGTCGTGGACGCGTGCCGCCATGTCGTACGCGACGCGGGCACGGTGGTCTCGCTCGCGAGGCGTCCAGTGTTGTTCGCGCTGGCACGCGCGCTGGGCGAAGCGTGGCCGTCAGACGTGCCGAGGGACGCGCTCGTCGCGCGGGCATTCCGGGCGAAACACGCTGATGAATCGCATCGCGCGCGCTTGCGAGTCGAAGTCGGGCGGCTTCGCAGGGTGCTCGGGACGCTGGCCGGCGTGAGCGCGACGACGCGAGGGTTTGCGCTGGTGCCGCGCGACGCACCCGAGGTTGTGGTGCTGGCGCGGCCCGTCGAAGACAAGCATGCGGCGATGCTCGCCTTCCTCGCCGACGGCGAGTCGTGGTCGAGTTCGGCTCTCGCGCTTGCGCTTGGAGCCAGCCAGCGCACCGTGCAGCGGGCACTCGACTCGCTTGCGGCGGCAGGCAAGGTGCAGTCGTTTGGCCACGGGCGAGCGCTCCGCTGGATGACCCCGCCCGTGCCGGGACTCACGACGACCTTGTTACTCCCCGTTTCACTGCCGACCGACTAGGATGGAAGCAACAATCGTCCACTACCAGGCGCCCCCAAACCTGCCGCTTCGCGCCAGGCCCGCCGAGGGGACGATCCCCCAATCCGCCAATCCCCCTATCCCCCAAGGGGACCTCCTTCGGGGCGGGGGAC
>NZ_JBYSWU010000096.1:0-9651 GCF_058781505.1 Paraburkholderia sp. FW306-2-2C-D06C
CGGCGCGCGAGCGCCGTCTCGGCATTGCGCAGACCCGAGTCGCCCATCAGCAGCAGCGCCGCGCGCGCGGCGCGCCAGCGCGGCCCCGCCGGTCCGGGGCTCGCGCTGCGGTCTTTGGCGAACCGGCGCACCCGGCTCCACAGGTCGAGCGGCAGCGCCCGCTCGATGCGCATCGCGTGCGCGCGCGTGACCGTCACCGGATCGTTGACCGCCCGCCACGGGTTGCCCGCGAGGTAACGCACGTCGACGAACCAGTCGAACGCGGCGCGCAGCGCGCGCACCGCGTAACGCTGAGAATCGGCTGAAAGCGAAGCAGTGGCGAAGGGTCGCCAGCGGGGCGAATCGCGCCGCGTGCGGGGGCCGGTAAAGGCCGCCGACGGCACCGCGAGGAAATCCCTGTAGGCCTCGCAGTCGTCGACCGTGAGCGATGACAGCGCCGTGCCGCGCACGGTGACCGCCCATAACACCAGGCGCTCGAGCTCGCGCGTGTACGCGCGCAACGCCTGCGGGCGGTCGCGGTAGCGGTGCAGCCAGGCGCGTACCGCGCCAAGGTCGTGCTGCGCCTGCAGATAGCACAGGCCCGGTGCGCGGTTAGTGCCGTGCGTGCCGGACAGCGCGTGGGGCAGCGCGACCCGCTCGAGCGGGGCCAGTTCGCTGGCGCGCCCGGTGCCGGCCGGGACCAGCGCGACACGCGCGGCGCCCGCTGGCGCCTCGAGCGGATCGGCGGCATCGACGTCGTCGGCCACCGTGACGCCCAGCGTGCCGGCGTGCCGGCGCAGCCACGCGACCAGCACCCGCGCGCGCAGCAGGCCGATGCGCGGCACGGCCCGCCACCAGCTGCCGCCGCGGTGGTTGCAGAAGTCCACCAGTGCGCCGAGCGTCGGGATGCCCTCCTCCACCAGACGCCGGGTGATCAGCGGGCGGAACCACAGGCCGACCGGGTGCGCGGCGGCCGGCGCCGCGGCGGCCAGCCGGGACGCCTGCTCGACCATCCGCAGCGTGACGGCGGTGAGCTTCGCGCTGCCGTGGTTGCGGGTCGACGCCTTCAGGTGATCGGCCAGCACCGGCGAGCCGTGCAGCAGCGCGAGGTGCACCAGGTCGTCACGCATCGTGCGCAGGTAGCGCTCGAGCGCGTCGGCGCTCGCCGCGTGCGGCGCGGTGTCCGGATCGAAGTACAGTCGCGCGATGGTCGGCAGCGGCACGCGCTGCACGAACGCGCGCAGCGCCGTGAAGTCGGTGCGCGTATAGCTGCGTGGCGGGGGCAGCGTCAGCTGTTGCGGGCGGTTGGCCATCGCGCGGGTCCGGGCCGGCCGTCAGGCGGGCAGCATCAGGGTCGGGTGATAGCGCCAGACCTTCGGGTCGGCGCTCAGCAGCGCCATCCCCTCATGCAGCGCCTGGGCGATCATCAGCCGGTCGAACGGATCGGCATGATCCGCATGGGACGGCAGCCGCGACACGGCCTCCGTATGGTCGCCGGTGACCGGCAGTTCGACGAAGCCCGCAAGGCGAAACGCCGAGCGGGCATCGCGTGGAGGCACGCGCAGGTTGCCCTTCGCATGCTTGATGGCGATTTCCCAGATCGCCGCGGCGCTGACCAGCAGCGTATTGGCCGGATCCTCGATCAGGGCGGCAGCCCGCGCCGACAGCTGGGGCGCGCCTTCGGCGGCCCACAGCGCGATGTGCGTGTCGAGCAGCACCCTCACGGCGTGAGGCCCTGCTGCGCGCTCGCCTCGAAGTCGGCGGCGATCGCGTCGTCACCGGCGTTGAACGCCCCGACGGTGGCCGGCACCGCGAGGCCGGCGAGCAGGTGCCGCGCGGCGCCGATGCGCCGGGGGGCGGCGAACGGCACCAGCCGGGCGACCGGCGCACCGTTGCGGGCGATGATCACCTCGTTTTCCTGACCGAGCTCGAGCCGCTCGACCAGGCTCGAGAGTTTCGACTTGGCGTCGTGCATGTTGACCGTGAGCATGGGCTCCCTCCGAATTAGCTAACCAGTGTTAGCTAGTATGCGGGCGCGGGCCGCGAAACACAAGCGCCCGGCGCGGCGCGCTGCGGCGTCCCGCCACCGCGCGCCCGCCGTTCCGTGGTTCCGGACAAGGGGTAAACCCTATGATAAGTGTCGCGCAGCCCGCTTTCCCCGTATTCTACCGATTAAACCGCATGGTGCTAATAGCAGTTATCACCATTGAACTGGCACAAAAAAACGGCCCGCACGTCGCGGACCGGTTCGTGGCGGAGCACAGACGGGCGGCCAGTTTTTCCCGCCAGCCCCGCCTCTGCTCCGTTTGCAGTCACGTGCCGTGAGCACGGACCACATCTACATCATAGTCGCTGTTCCGCCGCCCTGCCGGACCTCTCTACCAATCACAATTAGCAGACAAGAACCGGCGCGGGAAAACGGCTCACCGGCGCCGCAGACCGTCCGGGCCCCACCCTGCCCGTCTCAACCCGCCGGCCGGCGCGATTGTCCATGCTGTACCTGCTGCCGCGCGAGGATCTGCCGGATCGCCGCCAGATGGCGCTCGCCGACGTCCAGGTGCGCCGCGCCGCGGGTGACGGCCGCCCGCACCCGCCACGGGCGGCCGCAGCCCGAGCTGCCGGCACAGCGGCGAGACGTACAGCTTGCCCGGTTGGCCTGGCCCGATGCAGGTCTGCGCGGCCGCGGCCAGCGCCGCGTCGCCGGCCCGCTTGCGCGACCACGCGAGCGTGCGCCGGTCCAATCCATTCTGCACGCGTACCAGGTGTTCCATGCCGGCCTAATAGCTGTATATATAAACAGTACTGTTGATATATTCAGGACTGGCAGTGCTTTCAAGCGGGATGCTGGATTGCCCGGACGGTAGTCAGGCAATGACCGACAACAAACGTTTGCCCCGCCGATAGACCATGTTGGCAATATCGGCAAGGTACTGGTTACCTCTGCCCATCTCTGCAACGTGTGCACAGATCCAGACTGGCAAACAAAACGACCGTCCCTTCTCGGCCCCCGCACGCAGGCATGGCCCGCCGCGACCGCGGCTCCGTCCACCGAAACGCACGCGCCGGAGTCGCAAATTGACCGATGCTGTTTGTCTTCGGCCGACCGGCGCCCACAAGGCGCACAAGGAAGTTGGGTGTCGCCGATCCGGGTCAGCAAAGGTGCATTCGGCAGGGTTGTCCGGGAGGCGGCCGCTAACGCGTGAGCAGGTTGGGGTTCTGTTCACGACGTCGGGTACCGAACTGCTCTTCGAGTTCGGCAGTCGCAGGCAGGTGACGGCCAGCACGCAGCGCATTGAAATTCTCTTCCCAAGATCGGGCGTTGCCCCGGGCTGCGCTTCACGAACGTCTTGCGTAGTCGATAGATGGGCGGAAATCACGATCTTGCGGGCGCCGGCGGTATCGAAGAAAGTCTGTCCGATGCGACGGGAAAGCACGGCTGCACCTCATGCGCATCGAGTTGAACCTGCTGCGAAGCATCCAGCGCGGGCTAGCGGGCAGAGCGTCTGTGAGCAAAATCGGTGGGCGCCTTGAGCGGCTTGTTCAGGTAGTTGATCGGACGGCTGGAGGCTTTGAGGTGCTTCCAAACCACGGCGACGACATTGGACAGCAACCTGCCATGCCGCCCGGCTTCTTTCATCGGCTTGAAAATCAGGGCTTTATGAGAACCCGGGGACCGCTGGAGCTGAAGGTCCGCTGGCAGCGGCCCATGTCGGCTCTTTTGAAAGGCAGCAGGGGAAACATCCATATGCGGTGCCGTCTGCCACGCTGGCAGGCTGCTGCGCCGGGGAAACGGGGGAGTATCGTCAGCCTGTTGCTGGTCCGGTTGGTAGCAAACAGAGGTGGGCGGTGGCTCGAAGAGCCCTAGAAGCTGGGCGGCCTGCTCAGTCAGCCGGAGGTAGGCTTGACCGCAGAGTTCTGCCTCACACTGTGGCGTTTCTATGGCGGGCGAGCGATCAGACCGGCGGCTTCGCGATCATCGAGGCCGCAATAGATGCTGCTTATGGATCCGCATGGCACGACCGTGCCGGCAACGCGCTGCGCGCGAAGATCGCCGCACAGGGACGCTGGGCGTCGGCGATTCGGGCGTGGGCCGTGATGAGGGAGCGTGAGCGGGCAGGGAGTCCGTGCAGATGCGCAGGGCAATGTGCGAAACGGGAGATTACCCACGGTAGATTTCGGGCCAAGCCTCGCTCCAAGCTACCGCCATTTTTGCACGGGCTGAGCGCGCCTGCCGCTTG
The DNA here is from genome assembly GCF_058781505.1 of Paraburkholderia sp. FW306-2-2C-D06C. Classification (NCBI taxonomy): domain Bacteria; kingdom Pseudomonadati; phylum Pseudomonadota; class Betaproteobacteria; order Burkholderiales; family Burkholderiaceae; genus Paraburkholderia; species Paraburkholderia sp. FW306-2-2C-D06C. The sequence continues at coordinate 4,218 of NZ_JBYSWU010000096.1, forward strand.
GAGGAACTAGGAAAGCTATATCGTGACGTCGCGATACGGATCATGTCATTCAGGCTTGGCCGTTCCGCAGAGACTGGAGTCACATTTGCAAGAGGGATTACCATGACCCGGAAGAACACAGAGGGGACCGCTTTGCCGTCAACTACAGCTCAACGCCTCGCCGGAGAGCGCACCAGGGAGATGGTCGGGCGCACAGCCTAGACCATGGTCACGTTGCCCACCATTGCAGTCTGTTGATCGCTATTTTAGGAGTCGCCGTCGGACTTGGCTTTGTCTTTCATTAGGCACAAGAGCACTGAACCGAAATACCACAGTGGAAGTTCGCAGCTGGGCAACTTCTCGAAGCCTAGGACGCGGCTATTCATTGGTCCCCGCATGCCCGAGCGATGCCCGCTGACCGCTGCTTGATCTCGTGTCTAAAGTCTAGACACGTATGGTCTGGGTCGGACTGCGACGCAGCGGGCGGTGTGTCTAGACTCTAGACACAGCAGGAACGGCTGGACGAAAAAAACCCGCGCCGGCGCGGGCTCAGTTGAGGACGAAGCGTTCCTCAGTTCGCTTTCGGCTGAGCGTGGAACATCTGGCTGATAAGCTCCCGAATCTGCGTCTCCTGCGCCTCGGTGAGCACGCCGGCTTTAATTTTCACCGTGATACCGCTGATGTCCTTGGTAATGGAGCCCGCGTGTTCCTTGCCAGAGAAAAACTTGTCGATGCTCCGCTCGCTTGCAGAATTCGTCGTCGTCGTTCGACGAGTTGCCAACGCCTTAATCGCCGCTGCCATTTTCCCCTGGTCCATGTCGCCCTTCACAACGAGCGGCCAGAGTTCCATTGCCGCGTTCACACCGTCTTCGCCGTGTTTCTTGATGGCCGCAACAATCGCTTGGGCAGCAGTCCCGCCAAGGAGCCTCGGCTGGATGTCGAGGTCCTTCCTAATGAAGTCCGGCAGATTTTCGAACGAGAGGAACTGGTAGAGCCCGCTGCGGGACATACCCAGTGCCTCAGCCATCCGCTTACGATCAGGAAACTCCCTTTCCGTCTGCCTCATGGACATGGCGACTTCATAGTCGGACAAGTCGTCACGACTAACATTTTCCACGAGAGCTAACACAGCCATGTCTGCGTCGGAGCACTCCACAACGACAGCCTTGATGTCGTCGAGTCCCACCATCTTGTGCGCGCGCCACCGACGTTCGCCTGCCACAATCTGATAGATATCGTCGGAGCGGCGGACCACGATGGGCTGCATAAGTCCGACTTCACGAATAGACTCGGCCAGTTCCGACAGCTTCGCCTCATTGAATACCCTTCGCGGCTGCCAGGGATTCGGCACGATGTCGGACACCGATAATTGCGACGCGGCGCCGGTGGACTCCAGCTCTTGCACACGGAGTTGCGCTACCGCAAGCGCACCCGCGAGGCCAGGCGCCGTCTGCGTTCGGTTGCTACGCTTGACCTCATCTTCCTTGATAGATGAGGTCGTCCGGATGCCGGACGTCTTCGCCAGCAGTTGCTCTCGCATGTTGCTCATTGCGCGTTCCTCCATTTTTCTGCATAGATTTCGTCCACCCACCGGCAATAATCGACAAGGGGCTGTCGCACACGCTGCAACGACTTAGCCGCGCTATGGGTACTGCTTACGTCGAATACCGTTGAAAATGCCAGCGCTCCTGTGCTCATCACAGAACTGGCCGGCACTTCAATCGAATGCAGCCAGCTCTCGTACGCGCTCTGTGCCCATGCGCGCACGATAGGTGCGGAGGAGGTGCGCCCGTAATCGACCCTCGAAAGCATCAGTGAGATAAAGTCGTATTTCTTGTCCTGCTCATACTTGATGAAACTCTTGGATACATCTGAAAACAATCGCCAGAACGACAGCGAGCTGATGAAGTCCAGATTTTCGGGAACCATCGGCATGACCATGGCATCCGCCGCCAGCAGTGCATTCAGGTTGAGGTACGACAGCGAAGGCGACGTGTCCATGAGGATGTAGTCGTAGCGCTTGCGTAGTGGCTCGAGACCTTGCCGAAGCACCGTCCAGAACCGGAAGCCTGGCCTCATCTTCTGCATCGCCGGCAGATGGAACTCCGCACCAATCAATTCAGTGTGAGCCGGAATCACGTCAAGCCCATCCCAGTAGGTCGACTGAACCCTTGTTTCCAGGCCACCCTCGACGTCCTGGTCGTAGATATACGGCAACACGGTGTCGTCCGGCGTCACATCCTTTTCCGCGTACAAGCCGCACAGTTCGGAAAGCGAGGCCTGAGGGTCGAGGTCGATGACAAGCACCTTGCGCCCGCGCAACGTCAGTCCTTGTGCGAGACACATAGTTGTGGTTGTCTTTGCCGAGCCGCCCTTCAACTGGGCCGTTATGACGATTTTCCCTTCCGGTTCACGCGTTCCCGTAACGAGTGGAGTCTGATAGATGTCGGAGACTTTCTGGACCCAGAGGCGTGCTTCCTCCAGAGTGAATGTGCGGGTCCGGCCGGTACCGGCAGCGGTGCCTGGCGGCAACTCTCCGTCGCTCTTGGTTGCGAGGTATTGGACCTGAGAATGAGAGATGTTGCACATCTCAGCAATTTCCCCTGTTTTGAAAACAGGAGCAGCTTTTCGCGGTCGGGGTGCAAGAATGGTGTTCCGCAGCTCATCCGTGAAAATTGAGACCTTTTCAGCGAACTGGCTAATCTGCTCAAGAGGAACTGTTCGGTCTACAGCAGGAAGTTGGCTCGTTTTCACCATTCTGAGGTTTATCCGTAAATTTCGATGAACCTCAGAATACAGGAAACACATGAAAATTGCTCTATAAATGACTGTTTTTTATGAAGACTTTCTGAAAAACCGCCCGTCATTGCGCGTTCCCGGTTGACTGGAGTGCGGCCGACAAGCGTAGAAGAGACACTTCTGCTCTTCCAGACCGCTGCCATTCGGCAGGATTGTCGCCGATAGGGCACGGTAGTTGGCGCGCCGATCACCAGATGGTCGTTCAAGGTGAGGTCGCTTGTGCTAATTCTGAAAGCAGTATCGCCACGCAAATCGACCTTTGCACAAAAGTACGGCACATGGTGAGGTTCATTGTGCAACGAACACATCGGCGCGCTTCGAGTTGTATCACCCAGCACAATTGACCTCACCTTCCTCGCCGATTTTCACCGCCTCGCCCGCCCGGGGGTTTTTATACAGCTGTCTGTGCACACGCCTGCACAATGAACCTCACCTTCACTCGGGTGCTTTACCGATCGAAAACGTGTTTCTGTGGAAACAGAACAGGGGCTGGACCGAAACTGCTGTTCGGCACAATCAACCTCACCATCAGGGACGCTCGGCAAGTTGCTTCCTGGTAACAGGTTGGTTTGTTTTTTTTAAAAAATCAAACAACCCAACAAACCAACAGAGGAACGTGATTTTGTTTATTTTCAACGTCTTAACCTCCAAAAGGTGAGGTCCGTTGTGTCAAAGGTGAGGTCAGATGTGCACGAAGGTGAGTTTCGTTGTGTGGGCAAGGTGAGGCCGGTTCCACACGAAGGTGAGGTCAGATGTGCGGGATTCGCTGGTTCGCACCAAGGTGAGGTTGGCTGTGCATAGCGGCGCAGGAGCTAATTCCAATCACACGGGATAAGGGTTTGACGGGAGATGCGGGTCCATCGTGGTGAGGTTGATTGTGCTGCGGTGAGGCTCATTGTGCATGGCGGATGAGCGTAGGCCGCAGACAGCCAGTGCGGCCGGCTGATGGTGAGGTTGTATGTGTTGACAGCTCACCCACGAATGCTACATTCCCGAAAGCGAAAATGAAGAGCGGATGAGAATATGGCGGCGGAGGACATTCCGGAAGAAGGCAAGTCGAAAGTGACACCGCGACAGATGGCGCTCGCGCTGTTCGAGGATATGTTCGACTTGGGTTTGCCCATCAGCGAAGCCAATCGTGAAATCGGATACCAGCGCAACAACTTCTTCACCCAAGTCGTCAACATGGGGCTGCCGGCGCGGCGCTTCCTTGACGCCGCGTATTTCATTGTCGCCCAGGAGCAGGAAGCACGAGACCAGTACGACGTTGAGCTGAACTACTTCAAGTGGTTGATGCGCTATGACAGCCGCAATCTCAAGCACTTGCGCACTATCGCGGAAGAAGCTCAGGACGCGAAAATCCAGGTCACCGATACACCGCTCGATCGGGAACCCAACGAAAACGATCTGTGGGTATCAGTCCAGCTGATGGGCATGGTCGGCTTCCACAGGGGGCGCATTCGATTCGACGTGCACCCTCGCTTGGTCCCGCAAATCCGTGACCCAAAAAAATCCCACTGGTTGAGCCTGCGTATATCGACGGCTTTTACACGTAGCCTGGCGCGCGCGATCTATGACCAGGTCCTTCCCAGTGTCCCAAATGGCCGAACGGAATGGATACCGCTTGAAGACATGCGAAACTGGCCCGGCAGAATGGGAGCGAACGCCGCCATCTTCAAATACTTCAAGCGCGACTGGCTAGAACCGGCTGTGCGTGAAATCAATGAGGTGTCGGACATCGAGCTGTCCTATGAGACCAGGACCGAGTCCAGCACGTCGAAGAAAATCGACCGCATAAGGTTCCTGCTCAAGCGCAAGGATACCGCCGACGCTGCGCTGGCCAGCTTGGCTGACGCCAGTCACCTGTACAAAATTCTCAAAGAAGAATTCAACCTGTCTACCAAGCAGTTCAGTGAGATTTCCGAGAACCGCGAAGTCTGGACCGATGCGCACATCCAGCAGGCTGTCGAATACACGCGATTCAAGCTCAATCGTGGACAGATAAAAAGGAGTCCCGCCGGCTACCTGATGCGAGCCCTGCGCGATAACTGGAAGATGTCTGAAGCCGAGCGGAAGATGGTCGAGGTTCAGGCGAAGCTACTTACCGAAGAGACTGAAGTGGATGTCGTAAAAACCGAAACCCAGAGTTCGGTCGCACGCAGCATCGCTTCGCGCGAAGAAGAAGTCCGTGCACGCATGAACGAGGAGTCGCGTAAGGGCCGCGAACACTTCAACGCGGCGGACGCCAAAACCCGCAAGGAACTGGTCCGCGCATGGGTTGCGTCGAGGGAGGGCAAGCTCATGCTGCGTCGTATGAAGCTCGAGGCCGCAACTGTAGCGGAGGAGAACATCGTCGCGAATACGGAACTGGTTTGGTACCTGGGGCAATTCGTATTCGGGCGCATGAATTCGTCTCGCGCATCGGCGTGAGTGTCAGCATGAGCACCTGCGCGTTTCCAAGCGGTTCGCCGTCGCTACCTTTTTGAATCACCGGCGGCCCTGGGAATATCTGGAGTTAAAGGATGCGGTCCTGTTTGCGCGGATGCGCCGCCGTGCTGTAGGGTGGCATTACCGGCGGCGGCGTTGTCAGGTTATCAGGTCGGTCACGTAAGATGGCGTGATGAAGAAATCGAAATCGCTCTATCACGGTCACCGT
>NZ_JBYSWU010000097.1:0-9331 GCF_058781505.1 Paraburkholderia sp. FW306-2-2C-D06C
CTGATAGCGCGAACCCGCGCCACCATCGAAACCGTCGTACGACGGCGCCTGCAAGAACAGGGTTTTCATGAATGCTCCAGCAAGCCTTTTGATTGGCGCTTTCAGTTTTCTGTCGGAAAACTATCGGAATCATTGCGTCGCGGGGATGCGAGTGGTCGCGCAAATACTACGGAGCAAAGCTGAAGGAAACCTTAAGGATCGGGAGCCTGGCGCGGCGGGGGCTCTGCCTGCGACGGCGCGGCGGTCGGTACGCTGCCGGCGCACAGCCAATCAATCGCGCCACGCGAGGCAAAACCCCAAACCTTCACACTGGCTTGATATCCGCCGCCTGTTTCCCCTTCGGTCCCTGCTTGATTTCGAAGCTGACCTTCTGGTTCTCCTGCAACGACTTGAACCCTTCGGTTCGAATCTCCGAGAAATGTGCAAACAGATCTTCGCCACCGTCGTCCGGCGTGATAAAGCCAAATCCCTTTGCATCGTTGAACCACTTCACTGTACCGGTTGGCATGTCGACCTCGCTTGCACCTTGGTTGAGATTGGAGCTGCATTCACCGTCCAGCGTCAGCAATCGCCATCGCTGCTGGCTCCAGCCGGTTCCTGCAACTGCTGTTTGACTTTACGCCTGTTTGCGCGCCGGTGCTTTGCCAGGATTTTCTCCGCTCCGGCCACATCGCGGCAAACACCGCCACGAACCGTCCACATTGCACCACGCGCGAGCACGCCACCGGTGCGCTATCGCTCAATCAGATAAGATCATCCCTATCGGCAGTCCATTCCGGGCCGCGCAGGTCCCCGCCCCCATCCCACGACCGAGCGCGCAGCCTATCGTTCTCCCACTCACAGGAACCCAGCATGGCCATCTCAAGCTATACCGATACCCGGCTTCTGATCAACGGCGAATGGTGCGACGCCGCCAGCGGTAAGACCCTCGACGTCGTCAATCCCGCCACCGGCAAGGCCATCGGCAAGGTCGCCCACGCCGGCATCGCCGATCTGGACCGGGCGCTGGCCGCCGCGCAACGCGGCTTCGAAGCCTGGCGCAAGATCCCCGCCAACGAACGCGCGACGACCATGCGCAAAGCCGCGGCGCTGGTGCGCGAGCGCGCGTCGGACATCGCCCGCCTGATGACCCAGGAACAGGGCAAGCCGTTCCCCGAAGCACGCGTCGAAGTGCTGTCCGCCGCGGACATCATCGAATGGTTCGCCGACGAAGGCCGGCGCGTCTATGGCCGGATCGTGCCGTCGCGCAATCTGGCAGCGCAGCAACTGGTTCTCAAGGAGCCGATCGGCCCGGTGGCGGCGTTCACGCCGTGGAATTTCCCGATCAACCAGGTCGTGCGCAAGCTGAGCGCGGCGCTCGCGAGCGGCTGCTCGTTCCTCGTCAAGGCGCCGGAAGAAACCCCGGCGTCGCCGGCGGCCCTGTTGCAGGCTTTTGTCGAAGCCGGCGTGCCGGCGGGTACGGTCGGCCTCGTATTCGGCGACCCGGCGGAGATTTCGAGCTATCTGATTCCGCATCCGGTGATCCGCAAGGTCACGTTTACGGGCTCGACGCCGGTCGGCAAGCAATTGGCGGCATTGGCCGGCGCACACATGAAGCGCGCGACGATGGAACTGGGCGGTCATGCGCCCGTCATCGTGGCCGAGGACGCGGACGTCGCGCTGGCGGTCAAGGCAGCGGGCGGCGCGAAGTTCCGTAACGCGGGCCAGGTGTGCATCTCGCCCACGCGCTTTCTCGTGCACAACAGCATCCGCGAAGCGTTCGCGGCGGCGCTCGTCAAGCACGCGGAAAGCCTCAAGCTCGGCGACGGTCTCGCCGAAGGCACGACCCTCGGGCCGCTCGCCAACGCGCGCCGCCTCGCCGCGATGAGCAAGGTGCTCGACGACGCGCGCAAAACCGGCGCCAAGGTCGAGACGGGCGGCGAACGCGTGGGCACTGAAGGCAACTTCTTCGCGCCGACCGTGCTGACCAACGTATCGCTCGAAGCCGACGTGTTCAACAACGAGCCGTTCGGCCCGATCGCCGCGATCCGCGGTTTCGACAAGCTCGAAGAAGCCATCGCCGAAGCGAACCGTCTGCCGTACGGGCTCGCGAGTTATGCATTCACGAAATCGTTCAGCAACGTGCATCTGCTATCGCAACAGCTGGAAGTCGGCATGTTGTGGATCAATCAGCCTGCAACACCTTGGCCGGAAATGCCATTCGGCGGCGTGAAGGATTCCGGCTACGGCTCGGAAGGCGGACCGGAGGCAATGGAAGCCTATCTGGTCACCAAGGCGGTATCGGTGATGGCTGTCTAAGCTGTTTTTCAACTTGATCCGCTAACCATGCCAGGTCCGCGAACGCCCGTTCGCGGACCTTTTTATCGTCATGAACGACAACGCCCCTGGTTTCATTCAACCTGCGCTGACCGGCGAGACAGTCGAGCTAAGGCCGCTTCAGCAGGAACACGCACAGGGTCTGCTCGACGCCGCCGCGGACGGTCAACTGTGGAACATGAAGCTGACCGTCGTGCCCGGGCCCGAAACCGTCGGCAGTTACATCGCTACGGCATTGGCAGGAAAACAGGCCGGCAGCGTGATGCCCTATGTGATCGTCAGGCGCGATACCGGCTCGATCGTCGGCAGCACGCGCTTCTGGAAGATCGACCGGGTGAACCGGAAGCTGGAAATCGGCCACACGTGGCTGAGCTCGTCGGTGCAGCGTTCAGGTGTCAACACCGAAGCAAAATTCCTTCTGCTGACTCACGCGTTCGAAGTCATGCAGTGCGTACGCGTGCAGTTCACCACCGACGAACTCAACGAGAAATCCAGAGCGGCGATTCTGCGGATCGGCGCCAAACAGGAAGGCATTGTCCGGCACGAACGCATCATGCCGGATGGACGCAAGCGCAATTCGGTGCGCTTTAGCATCATCGATTCGGAGTGGGCTGAGGTGAAGGCGATGCTCGAGCGCAAGCTCGCGCGATAAGCGCCCTACTGCCGCTCCCCCTGCCCCTCACCACGCAAAACTCCCCGCTCAAGGCAGCATTCGCTGCAAGACCTGATCCTTGAGAACGAAGCGGTGAAACAGCGCGGCCGCGATGTGCAGTCCTATCAGCGCGAACAGTACCCAGGCCAGCACGCCATGGATGTCGCCCATTGCGTGACCGACTGGCGAACCCGTCGCCGAGAGACCGGGATAAGGCAGCAGACCGAACAACTTGACGGACCATCCGCGCGACGATGCATTGGCCCACCCCAGCAGCGGCACCGCGACCAGCGTGCCATACAGAAGCGCATGCGTGATGCGCGAAACAACGCCAAGCAGCGGCGAAAGCGAAGCGGGCGCGGGTGGATGCGTCAGACGCCAGACTATTCTCACCACCACCGCCGCTATCAGCGCCGCGCCAACGCCAAGATGCCACGCGATCAACCCCGTGGGCAGCGTGCCCTTGTGAATGTCGGGCATGGTCCAGCCGATTACGAACTGCGCGGCTATCAATACCACCACTAACCAGTGAAGAAACTTTGCCATGCCGTCATAGCTTGCGGCGTATCGCGGGAAACTGGCTTCGTCGGATCGCATCATCGGGAGATTTTCTACTCGTCGTTTAGCGGCAGTGTCGTTGCGTCGACGCAGAGCACATTTGGCCGCAGGCGGTGGACATGCTACGGGCCAAACCTTAAGAAAAGCTGATGCAGCCCGGCCGGGGCTCATCCAGATGCGTGGGCCGGCGGCACCTCAGCAGCGCGCAAAAGATACGGTTTTTCGCGTATGACGCTGCCGCCCCTCTCAAGTCTGAAACTGAATGTTTCCGCCGGGCACGCGCGAAACGATAGGCCGCGCCGCGCGCACTTCACTTGATCGCCGCCGCGTGAATCAACTGCCGCGAAGGCGCCCGGTCCGGCGATGGGGGACGCTTTTCGTAACGCGCTCAACGGGTTGAAAGGAATCGTGGCACCTGCGGCCCGTCCCATCGCAGCGCCGGAATATCCGGCCGGTTCGTCCCGCTTACGTCGCCATCGCGCAATGGAAGCGACACGTCCTGTTACACACGAACACACCGGTAATCTGGCCGCTCAGTAGAGTTCGAGCAAACGTAAAGGGGAATGCAACGTCATGAAAAGAATTCTCACGCTGATGATATTGGCAGTCACTCTCGGGAGTGCATTGGGCGGTTGCATCGTGGTTCCCGGGGGCGGCGGCTACTACGATCACGATCATTATCACGGCCACGATCACGATCGTGACCACGACTGAGCGGCTGAACGCAGTCTGCCCGGTTGGCCCTACTCTGAATTCTAAAACCCGAGAATAAATCATGAACATTTCACGAAGCCGGTGGTTATCCATCACCATCGTTGCCTGTCTGGGCATAGGCGCATCGTCGGTCGCGCTGGCTCACGTCGACGTCGGCGTGAACATCGGCATTCCTGGCGTCGCGTACGCACCCGAACCGGTGTACGCACCGCCTCCGCCGGTATACGTCCAGCCGCCTCCGGTGGTGGTCGTGAGTCCGGGCTGGTACGGCGAGCGCTATTACGACGGCCACCGCTATTGGGAACGCCGGGAGTGGGAGGAGCGTCACCACGACAACCGTGAGTGGCATGACGCGCGTGATTATCGCGGCGGCCCGCACGGCGACTGGCGTGGTCACGATGGCGGCGGGCATGACGACTGGCACGGTCATGGCGGCGACCACGGCAGAGGCGACGAGCACGGCCGGGGCGACCACTAAAGCGCAGGCGACGGCGGCGTCCGTAACGACGCCGGGCCACGCATGCATCCGTGTCACATCATTTGCAGGAGCGACGATTTGCTACGCAACGATCCACGGCGTGTAACGGCGCAGTTCGACGGCACGTCCATTTCCGCCGAATACAGCGAACAGACCGGCCAACTGTGCTTGCGTCAAGACGGCGCCGTGCTCCGCGAATGGTTTCCGCCTCACTCGTGGATCGCGATTGCGTCGGTGGCGGGCGCGCGGCACTGGGGCACGAAACCCACTGACGACGACCTTCTCGCGTTGCTGCGAAACGAAGTGACGTTGTTGCGCACGCCATAGCTGAGATTGGCGGGTACCGGGTCGTCTTGTCGCGCGGCAGAATCCGCGGCCACGTCCCCCGTTTTTGCAAAACGGGTTGAATGCAGGAAAGCCGAAAAAATGCCAAAGGCCGGCCCGGATATCCTCCGGCGCCGGCCTTTTTCGATTCGACTCGTGAATTGCCCGACGAGCCGTTTAGTGAGGCACTTAACGCGCGTTATAAATCGGCGGCGAGTAGGAACTCACCGTCGTTTCCGAATGACCAGCTTGCCACGTGCCGTGGCTGCCCGAACCATAACCGCTGGTATCGGCTTGCGCGGCATCCTTCTGTTCCGAGACGCGTTGTTCCGCAGACTGGGGGTTTTGCTGCGCACCGGTGACCGGCTGATTCGACTGGGCAAACGAAGCAATCGGCGCGCTGAAAACAACAGCAATAGCAACAGCCTTGATGAGCGATTTCATGAAACCACCTCCAGAGATTGTTTTATACGCGCTGCAGATGTGGGCTCGATGTAGCCTCGATGTAACCTCTGTGCAGCCGATGAGTACAGTGTAGGAGGGGAACGCTCGCGGATAAATCCTCGATTCCTGAATTCTCTGTTGCTTTGGGTACGACAATGGCAACGCCCGCTCATCACGGGATGCCCCATGTGCAGGGCGCGCTCCGCATGCGCCCCGCCCGTTCACTCTGCTTCTCACACCGCTGCGACGCCCACATAGTTTTCCGCCATCGCGGTGGCAGCCGCGCGCGAAGTCGTCACGTATTCGAGTTCGGCGACCTGCAGTTGCCGTTCGAATGGCGACGCGCCTTCGATGCGGTGCATCATGCTCGTCATCCAGTACGAGAAGTGCTCGGCGCGCCAGACACGCTTAAGCGCGGTTTCGCTGTAGCTGTCGAGCAGATCGCCGCGGTTTTCGACGTAGAACGCGTTCAACGCGCGAGTCAGCACCCGCACGTCGGCGACCGCGAGATTCATGCCCTTGGCGCCGGTCGGCGGCACGATGTGCGCGGCGTCGCCAGCGAGAAAGAGCCGCCCATGCTGCATCGTGGCCGACACGAAACTGCGCATGCCGACGATGTTCTTCTGGAAGATCTTGCCGTCGACGATTTTCTGGCCGTCATGCGAATCGACGCGTGCATGCAGTTCGGCCCAGATTCTGTCGTCGGACCAGTTATCGACCGAATCCTTCGGATCGCACTGAAAATACATGCGTTGCACGTTCGCTGAGCGCGTGCTGATCAGCGCAAAGCCGCGTTCGTGACGTGCATAAATCAATTCACCCGATGAAGGCGGACCTTCGCAAAGAATGCCGAACCAGCCGAACGGATAGACGCGTTCATAGTCTTTGCGCAAAGCGTGTGGAATCGATGCGCGCGAAACGCCCTGCGAGCCGTCGCAGCCGATCACGAAGTCGCATTGCAGTTCGTGCTCTTCGCCTTCGTGACGATAGCGGATCGACGGGGTCCCGGTGTCGATGCCGTGCAGCGACGTATCCGACACGTTGAAGCGCAGCGCCCCGCCTGCGGCGACGCGCGCGGCCACCAGGTCCTTGATGACTTCGTGCTGCGCGTAGACGGTGATCGAATGGCCGGTGAGTCCGGTCAGGTCGATACGGCGCCGCTTGCCTTCGAACGCGAGTTCGAAGCCGTGATGGAGCGCGCCTTCGGCCTTCATCCGCGCGCCGACCCCGGCTTCGGTGAGCAGGTCCATCGTGCCCTGTTCGAGCACGCCGGCACGGATGGTGGATTCGATCTGTTCGCGGCTGCGTGATTCGAGCACGACGGATTCAATGCCACGCAAATGAAGAAGATGGGAAAGAAGCAGGCCTGCCGGCCCGGCACCGATGATGCCGACCTGGGTGCGCATGAGTTGTCTCCTGAAATGCGGCGTTTGATTTGCACCCAGTTTGACAATCATGAGATCTATCGCGCAATGCGATATGGCGGATAAGCAGTATCTCGTTCTGAGATAAGACCTGATCTACCTGAACGCCAATGACGCTATGGGGAAATTCATTTCAACAATCCTTGAAATATAGAAATGGATGGCGTATCGTCCGGTCATGGACTCCAATCTCGTTGTACGCGCACTCGGTGCGCTAGCTCATGAATCCCGCCTCGCCATCTTCCGCAAGCTGGTCATCGCCGGCCAGGACGGCATGGCGGCCGGTGAGATCGCTCAGCAACTGGGACTCTCCCCTTCCAGCCTGTCGTTCCATCTCAAGGACCTGTCGCACGCGGGGCTCGTGAATTCGCGCCAGGACGGGCGTTTTGTCATCTACACGGCGAATTTCGACGCGATGTCCGGCCTGATCGGCTTCCTCACGGAGAACTGCTGCGCCGGCGCGCCATGCGCCGTCGGCGATATCCCGGACTGCTGCGCGGACAAGTCATGAAGCGCGTGCAATTTCACGTTTCGGTAAGAATCCTGAGGACTTGCGGGGGAATCAAATGAGTAGCACTGATGCGGCAATCCGCGATACGCGGCCGGCCATCGGTTTTTTCGAGCGTTATCTGACGGTGTGGGTCGCGCTTTGCATCGTCGGCGGCATTCTGTTTGGGCAGGCGCTGCCACGATTTTTTCAGGCAATCGGCCGCATGGAAGTGGCGCACGTCAATCTGCCGGTCGGCGTGTTGATCTGGGTAATGATCATTCCCATGCTGGTCAAGATCGACTTTTCCGCGATGACACAGGTGAAGCGCCAATGGCGCGGCATCGGCGTCACGCTGTTTGTGAACTGGTTAGTCAAGCCGTTTTCGATGGCATTGCTCGGCTGGATTTTCATCCGTCATGTGTTCGCGCCGTGGCTACCCGCCGCTCAGCTCGACAGCTATGTCGCCGGCCTGATTCTGCTGGCCGCTGCGCCCTGCACCGCGATGGTTTTCGTGTGGTCGCAACTGTGCAAGGGCGATCCGTATTTCACGCTGTCGCAAGTCGCGCTCAACGATTCGATCATGATCGTGGCCTTCGCGCCGCTCGTCGCGCTGCTGCTCGGCCTGTCAACCATTACAGCGCCGTGGGACACGCTGATTATCTCGGTCGCGCTTTATATCGTCGTCCCCGTCGTGCTCGCGCAGTGGCTGCGCCGGCGTCTGCTGGCACAGGGCGAAGCGCATTTCCAGCAGGCGGTCGCCCGGCTCGGCCCCTATTCGATCTGTGCGCTGCTCATCACCCTCGTGTTGCTGTTTGCTTTCCAGGGACAGGCGATTCTCAGCGAGCCGCTTGTGATCGCCATGCTCGCCGTGCCGATTCTGATTCAGGTGTTTTTCAACTCCGGTCTCGCGTATCTGCTCAATCGCCGGCTCGGTGTCGCCCATTGCGTCGCAGGTCCGTCCAGTTTGATCGGCGCGAGCAATTTCTTCGAGCTGGCAGTGGCCACGGCGATCAGCCTGTTCGGTTTTCACTCCGGCGCGGCGCTGGCCACAGTGGTGGGCGTTCTGATCGAAGTGCCGGTGATGCTGCTGGTCGTCGGCGTGGTCAATCGCTCGCAGCGTTGGTACGAAGCAAAATTACTTTGAAGACTCGAAGGTAACCGCCATGAGCGTCACGATCTATCACAACCCTGCTTGCGGCACGTCGCGCAACACGCTCGCCATGATCCGCAACGCCGGCATCGAGCCGGTCGTCATCGAGTATCTGCAAACGCCGCCGGACCGCGAAACGCTCACGAGCCTGATCACGCGCGCGGGCCTGAACGTGCGCGGAGCACTGCGCGAAAAAGGCACGCCCTATGCCGAACTCGGCCTCGGCGATACGAGCTTGAGTGACGAACAATTGCTGAGCGCGATGCTGAAACATCCGATCCTGATCAACCGGCCGTTTGTCGTAACGCCGCTCGGTGTCCGGCTGTGCCGGCCGTCCGAGGTCGTGCTCGAGATCCTGCCCGCGGCGCAACAAGGTCCGTTTTCCAAGGAAGATGGCGAAGCGGTGATCGATCGGGAAGGACGCCGGGTTCGATGATGCCGCACGATCTCCCCTCCGCCTATTACGATCGCGTCGTCGACGTGATGGAGGAACTGTACAAGTTCACGCTGCTGGTGCGCGACCGTTCGGACTATCTGACGGATCGCTATAGCGAGCGCAAGGAGGCGCATCCCGAGCTCGCGACGACGCTCGCGGCGAATGCTATGGATCACGAAGCGCTCGCCGCCAACGCCGATGTCAACAGCGACACCGACGCCAGCGAAACCAAGTGACCACGCGCCACCGCGCAAAAGAGTTCGGCTACGCGAGAAACAGCCGGTACACCGGATTACCGGTCTCTTCCCAGTACGGATAGCCGAGCGTCGCAAGAAAGCGCTCGAA
>NZ_JBYSWU010000098.1:0-9061 GCF_058781505.1 Paraburkholderia sp. FW306-2-2C-D06C
AAAAGTAGGTGCTCCCCCGCACAGGGGGAAAGCTAATAAACCAATAACAAATCAAGGAAAGGCCAACGCCGTAGGCAGACAGACATAAAGCGCCGCACAGGCAATCAGAACAAGGAAAGGCACCGCCGCAGGCACACAGAAAAATGCCGCCGCAAAAGGCAATCAAGATCAAAAAAGGACCAACACCGAAGGCAAACATCCAAACCCGCCGGGAGGGCAAACAGAACAAAAAGGGATCAACTGCTCTCCCTCACGATCAACTCGCACGTCAGCGCTTTCTGCCTGCGCCGGGCAGTGCGCTTTCCCTGCGATCCGTCATCCGACAGAATCTCAAAGATCCGCTCCGCAGCAATCACCCCGATCTCCCACGCCGGGGGTCGAATGGTTGTCAAACTCGGACTCAACATTTCCGAAAAAGGATAATCCCCAAACCCGACAATCGCGCATTGCTCCGGCACGCGAATCCCCGTTCGCTGCGCCGCCAGCAAGGCACCCGAGGCCAGATTGTCGTTGGCAAAAATGATGGCATCGGCAGGCCGCCTGCCCTTGACAAGCGCTTCCAGCGCCTCTCGTCCGGCATGAAGCGGCAACGCCTCGCCCGGCACGAACACCCACGGCTCGCGACCATGTTCCCGCATCGTCTCGCTATAGCCGTCGCGCCGCTCCAGCGCGCTGAAATCGCCCGCCGCGCTGTTCTGCACAAAGGCAATCCTTCGATAACCGTTGTCCAGCAGATAACGGGCGGCAAGCCGTCCCACTTCAGGATTGGAAAAGCCGACCTGCAACGGCCCGCGCCTGGGCTGAAAATCCCATGTCTCGACGACGGGCACGCTAGTGCGCGCGATCATTTCCTCAGTACCTTCAGAATGGAAATGCGACGTCAGCACGAGCGCCGCCGGCGACCAGCCGAGCAGACCACGCACGGCGTTCTCTTCGAGCTCAGTTGAAAAGTAGCTCGACGCGAGAAGCAACTGATAGCCATGAGCAGTCACGGCGTCGCTAAAGCTTTGAATCGTGTTTGCGAAGATCGGCCCGGAGATGTTGGGAATCACCATGCCGATCACTTTGCTGTGCGCCGATGCCAGCCCGCCCGCAACCAGATTGGGCACATAGCCGAGTTCAGCCACCGCGCTCGCGATCCGTTCGCGCAGCGGCGCCGATAGCCGCTCAGGATCCTGGAAGTAGCGCGACACGCTGATCTGCGAAATGCCCAGATGAGTCGCCACGTCACGCAAGGTCATACGCCCGGAATTGCGCCGGTGCCGCACACCCTGCTCGTCCTCCGCCTCGCCGCGTTTAGTCGAATCCGACATATCTTCCGCTGATTTCCTTATTTGACTCACCCCTTCCGTGACGGGACACTTCACAAACGGTTAGCGCTAACCATTGTAGCGAGTCCAGCACGATCTGGAGTGCGCAAACGAACGTTCCTGGATATTGCACAGCGGTTTGGAAATCAAATGACTACACCTTTGCGTCACATGCACCTGGGCGCGTTTCTCATTGAAACCGGGCATCACGCTGCGGCGTGGCGGCATCCCGCTGTACAAGCGGACGCGGGCATGGACTTTCGCGCCTATGCGGCACTCGCGCAAACCGCTGAGCGTGCCTGCTTCGACGCGATTTTTGTGGCGGACAGCGTGGCGGCCAACGTCGGCCCGGGCGCGCATCTCGCCGCGCGCTCGGACCGGCTCGATCCGCTCACCCTGCTGCCCGCCCTCGCGGCCGTTACCCAGCACATTGGGCTGATCGCCACGGCGACGACCAGCTACAACGAGCCATATCACGTCGCGCGGAAATTCGCGTCGCTCGATCACATCAGCGGCGGTCGCGCAGGCTGGAATCTCGTGACCTCCGACAACGCGGCGGAGGCGCAGAATTTCAGCCGCACCGAGCATCTCGGTCACGCGGAGCGCTATGAGCGCGCGCATGAGTTTCATCACGTGGTGACAAGCCTGTGGGATAGCTGGGCCGACGACAGCTTCGTGCGCGACAAAGAAAGTGGCGTCTATTACGAGCCCTCGACACTGCAGGTTCTCGACCATCGCGGCAAGCATTTCTCGGTCGCCGGACCGCTGAACGTCGCGCGTTCGCCGCAAGGCTGGCCGGTCGTCGTGCAGGCGGGCTCATCCGATACAGGGCGCAGCCTCGCCGCGCAAACCGCCGATGTGGTGTTCACCGCGCAAGCGAATCTCGCCTCGGCGCAGGCCTTTTACAAGGACATCAAAGCGCGCGTGGTGCAGGCCGGACGCCGGCCGGACGATCTCAAGGTCATGCCGGGCGTGTCGGTCATCGTCGGCGAAAGCGATGCGGAGGCACGCGAACGCTTCGAGCAGTTGCAGTCGCTTATCGATCCCGCGGCAGGGGTGGCGATGCTGGCTCGCATGCTCGGCAATTTCGATCTGTCCGCGTATCCGCTCGACGGCCCACTGCCGGCGTTGCCGCTGACGGACAGCGGCCAACGCAGCCGGCAAGCACTGCTGAGCGCACTCGCCGGCGAAGCGCAACTGACGATCCGCCAACTGTATCTGCGTATCGCGGCAGGACGCGGCCACCACACCGTGGTCGGCAGCGCGGCCACGGTAGCGGACGCGTTGCAGCAATGGTTCGAAGGCGAAGCAGCAGACGGCTTCAACGTGATGCCGGCGGACTTGCCCGGCGGCCTCGACAGGTTCTGCGCGCTGGTCGTACCGGAGTTGCAGCGCCGGGGGGCGTTCCGGACCGCCTACACCGGCCGCACGCTACGCGAGCATCTCGGCTTGCGCAGACCCGCGAGGCAAACCCGGACCGGCGTTGCCTGAACGCATTGAAGCGCAACAGCTGAACCCACCGGCCCGATCCACGCGTCCCGTTCCCTATGAGCGTGACGCAGGACACGCAGCCCCATCCGACGCCGGACAGAAACAAGAACCAGGCAAGACCCAGGCAGAACGCAAACAGGACTCGATCTCATGCGAATCACACGGAATTTCCTTATCAACGGCTTTCGGGCCATGCTGGCGGCAGTGTTCCTCAGCGCCGCCGTTCCCAATGCGCAAGCCGCGGAGCAGACCTTACGCATCGGCTATCAGAAAGGCACGCCGCTCACGCTGCTGAAGGCTCAGGGCGCGCTGGACAAACCGCTTGCCGCGCGCGGTTTCAAGATCGCATGGACCGAGTTCCCCGCCGGTCCGCCGCTGCTGGAGGCGATGAACGCGGGTTCGATCGACATCGGCTACACCGGTTCGCCGCCGCCGGTCTTCGCCCAGGCCGCAGGCAGCAGGATCGTCTACCTCGCAGCCGAACCCGCCGGAGCGCATAGCGAGGCGATCATCGTACCGGTCAACTCGCCTCTCAAATCCGTAGCGGATCTGAAGGGACACACCATCGCGTTTGCCCGAGGTTCGAGTTCTCACTATCTGCTCGTCGCCGCGCTCGAGAAGGCCGGCCTCAAGTACCCCGCCGACGTCAAACCGGTGTTCCTCACGCCCGCCGATGCGCGCGCCGCGTTCGAAGGCGGCAAGGTGGATGCGTGGGTGGTCTGGGATCCCTATCTAGCCGTCGTTCAGCAGGCGCTTGCCGTTCGCACGCTTGCCGACTATGGGTCAGGCGTCGTCCAGCCTTACAGCTATTTCCTTGGCGCCCCTGACTTTGTGAAGGCGCACCCCGACGTGATCGGCGACGTGCTGGCCGCCGTCGCACGCAACGATGTCTGGGTGACCAGCCACCGGGCCGAAACGATCGAACTGATCTCAAACGAAATCGGCGTGCCTGCGCCGACGGTGAAGCTGTTCATCGAGCGCTCGAGGTTCGGTCTGCTGCCGCTCGATGCCGCGATTCTCGGCTCGCAGCAGCAAGTCGCCGATGCCTTCTACCGTAGCAACGTCATTCCACACGCGGTCCGCGTTGCCGACATCGCGTACCCGATTCACTTCAAGCCGTGACCGGCGACCGCCGCTCGAGCGACTCCACCAAAGACTCTGTTCACATGACACATCGGTCAAATATCGACGCCGCCCCGAACAGGCGGCGCCATCCCGCCCGCTTTCGCCGCCCCCTCACGCGTGGCCTCGCCCTTGCCGCCACGACCGCAACGACGTTGCTGGGCGCGAGCCATACCCATGCGCAGTCCTCGCTCACCCTGTACGGTATTGTCGACGCCGCCGTGCAGTACGGCAGGTTCAACAGCACGCCGGGGCCGACGGCGATGGCCGCCAGCGGCAATCTGCAGGCGTCCCGCTTCGGCTTGCTCGGCAGCGAGGACCTCGGCAGCGGGTATCGGGCCAACTTCCGGCTGGAGACGGGCTTCAACACTTATACCGGTGTCGGCGGCGGCACGACCGGGTTCAACCGGGGGGCGTCGGTGGGCATGTCGAGCCCGTACGGCAGTATCGACGCAGGGTATCTGTACCTGCCGATTTACTGGGTATTTCTCGGCTCGGATGTGGCGACCTACGGATTGGCGAACCCTGCCGCGATCATGTCGCTGGAGCACACGGCGACGCTCGGCAGCAGCGGTACGGGCGGGTTCTACCCTAACGCGGTGCGTTACCGGACGCCTGCTACCCTGGGTGGATTTTCGAGCGAGATAGGCTACTCGTTCGGCAAGCAGAATTCCTCGGGCCAGACCGTGGATGGACGCAACATCGGCCTGAACGCGCAATATGCAAAGTTCGGCCTGATGCTGGGTTACGGTTTCAACCGCTACCAATACTATGCTAGTCCGACGACGTTCGATGCGTCCTCGCAGATCACCCATGTGCTGGCTGCGACTTATCAGGTCGGACGCAATCAGGTTGGTGCGAATTACATCTATTCGAAGCGTACCGACGCCGCTAACTGGTTCGCCTCGGCGGCGCTGCTTAACGCGAGAATTCCGCTGGGACCTGGCGATGTGAATCTGGGCGTGGCGCGCCGTATCGAGAACGGCAATGCGCGGGCGACAGCGTATGACGCCGGTTATGTGTATTACTTGTCGAAGCGCACGCAGGTTTATGGTTATGCGGCGGCAATCGTTAATAATAGTCATTCGACACAGGGGTTTGCTCTACTCAATAGCAGTGTCGCTAGCGTCACGCCGGGGTTTGATCCGTGGGCGCTTACTGTTGGAGTCAGGACGTCTTTCTGATGTTCTTGTTCCTGTTTGCCCTCCCAGCGGGTTTGGATGTTTGCCTTCGGTGCTGGCCCTTTTTTGATCTTGCTTGCCTTTTGCGGCGGCATTTTTATGTGTGCCTGCGGCGGTGCCTTTGCTTGGCCGGACCACACCGTGGTCCATGAGTGCCTGTGACAAAGCAGTCATTCACCCCTTCTCGCACTGCGTGCTCGCCGGCAAGGTTCATTCCAAACCACGCGCTTCCGGCATGACGGAACGAAATACGACGAAGCATCGGCGAAAACCGCTAATGCGCGCACGGCCGGGTTCTTCCGGAAGCACCTCGGTTTGGCGTGACAGGCATCTGTTGCCTAAGCTTCCTGTTGCCCGCTGCAAGCGTACTGAGACGAGCACGGCTCTGCCTGCCTCGGGTGTGGCCGGAAGTCGGTTCGTGGGAGCGTTGCTGTTATTCTTCTCTCTTCCGACCCGTCACCGGTCACCCGCCGCCGCCCTCGGGCGGCGTTCCCGATCAGCGCGTTCGCGCGCCCGGCATCAAGCGAGACAGGAATTTGCATGTTCGGTTTTCTGCGCGGCTATTTTTCCAACGACCTGGCGATCGATCTCGGCACGTCGAATACTCTGATCTACATGCGCGGCAAGGGCATCGTGCTGGACGAACCATCGGTCGTGTCGATTCGTCAGGAAGGCGGTCCCAACGGCAAGAAAATCATTCTGGCAGTCGGTAAGGAAGCCAAGCAGATGCTCGGCAAGGTGCCGGGCAACATCGAGGCGATCCGCCCGATGAAAGACGGCGTGATCGCCGACTTCAACATCACCCAGCAGATGATCAAGCGCTTCATTCAGATGGCGCACGAAACGCGCATGTTCGCGCCGTCGCCGCGCATCATCATCTGCGTGCCGTGCGGGTCCACCCAGGTCGAACGGCGCGCGATCAAGGAAGCCGCGCATAGCGCGGGCGCCTCGCAAGTCTATCTGATCGAAGAGCCCATGGCCGCGGCCACCGGCTCGGGTTTGCCCGTATCGGAGGCGACCGGCTCGATGGTGGTCGATATCGGCGGCGGCACGACCGAGGTGGGCGTGATCTCGCTGGGCGGCATCGTCTACAAGGGCTCGGTGCGCGTGGGCGGCGACAAGTTCGACGACGCCATCGTCAACTACATCCGCCGCAACTACGGGATGCTGATCGGCGAGCAAACGGCCGAAGCGATCAAGAAGGAAATCGGCTCCGCGTTTCCGGGCTCCGAAATCAAGGAGATGGAAGTCAAAGGCCGCAACATGTCGGAAGGCATTCCGCGCAGCTTCACAGTGTCCAGCAATGAGATTCTCGAAGCCCTCACCGATCCGTTGAATCAGATCGTCTCGGCGGTCAAGATCGCGCTCGAACAGACGCCGCCGGAACTCGGCGCCGACATCGCCGAGCGCGGCATCATGCTGGCGGGCGGCGGCGCACTGCTGCGCGATCTGGACCGCCTGCTGGCGGAAGAAACCGGCCTGCCGGTATTCGTCGCCGAAGCGCCGCTCACGTGCGTGGTGCGCGGCTCGGGCATGGCGCTCGAACGCATGGATAAATTCGGCGGGGCGTTCTCGTACGAATGACGCTGGTGAAGCGCGGATCGCAGTGTCGCGCGAACTATACTCGCTACTCCGAATAGCTCATTCCATGGCTCATGTCCGGTAGCGGAGTAGCGATGCACAACCTGAAACTCGCCTGTTCGACCGGCGGCATGGTGACCAGTCCGCACGCGCTGGCGAGTGCCGCCGGCCTCGACGTGTTGCGCGCGGGTGGTAATGCGATCGAAGCCGCGATTGCGATCGGCGCGGCGCTGTGCGTGACCTATCCGCATTTCACCGGACTCGGCGGCGACGCCTTCTGGGTAATCGGCGACCGGCAAGGCATGTTGCGTACGGTGTCGGGCATCGGCCAGGCCGCTGCGCAGCCTCCCGCGTTCGACGGCGCCATTCCTGTGCGCGGCGGCGCCTCCGCCCTCACCACCGCCGCGACCGTCGATACGTGGCATCAGGCTTACGCGATCAGCAAGACGTCATGGAGCGGCCAGCAAACGTGGGCATCGCTATTCGATCGCGCACTCGAGTACGCATCGGAGGGATTTCCAGTCACGCCGTCGCAGCACTTCTGGCAAAACTTGCGCGCCGATGAACTGCGTGCGCTGCCTGGCTTTGCGGCGACCTTCGCGCCGCACGGCCGGGTTCCCGCGATCGCCGAGCGCTTTGAGCAACCGGCGCTTGCACGCAGCATCGAACGGATTGCCCGCTTCGGCGCCCACGAGTTTTACCAGGGCGAACTCGCGCAACGGCTCGCACGCGGTTTGCGCGAAGCCGGCTCGCCGCTGACCTTGAACGACCTCGCGAGAACGCAGGCACGCGATGAAGCACCCCTACGCGTCGCTTATCGCGGCGGCGAGCTGGTCAGCATGCGCCCGCCGACTCAAGGCGTGACGACCTTGCAGATCATGGGCACGCTCGAGCGCTTCGACCTTGGATCGATCGACGAAGGCAGCGCCGATTACTACCACCTGCTGGTGGAAGCGGTGAAATGCGCGTTCGTGGATCGCGACCGCTTCGTGTCGGACCCGGAATTCAACCGCGTGCCGGTCGACGACATGCTCTCGCCCGCGACACTCGACACGCACGCACGCTCGATCGACATGCGTGCGGCTCGCGCCTGGCCGCACGTTTTCCGGCCAGGCGATACGGTTTTCATCGGCGCGACGGATAGCCAGGGTCGCAGCGTCAGCGTGCTGCAAACGGTCTACTTCGATTGGGGCAGCGGCGTGGTGGCAGGCGACACGGGGATTCTGTGGCACAACCGCGGCGCATCGTTCAGCACGAATCCCGCGCATCACAACGCCGTGCGGCCAGGCAAGCGGCCCTTCCACACGCTTAATCCCGGCATGTATCTGAGGGACGGCCGTCCCCATATGCTGTTCGGCACACAAGGCGCGGACGGTCAGCCGCAAACGCTCGCCGCGATTCTCACGCGCCTGATCGACTACGGCATGGATCCGCTCACCGCCCTCGCCCGCCCACGCTTTTTGCTCGGCAAGACTTTCTCCGACACACGCGACGCGTTGAAACTCGAGGAAGACGCAGGCGCCGGCGTGTTCGCCGAACTGGCCGCGCGCGGTCACGAGGTGAAAGCCATTCCCGCGCAAAGCCCGCTCGCAGGTCACCCCGGCGCGATCCGCATCGACGCGAACGGCGCGGCCTGCGGCGCGCACGATCCACGCAGCGACGGACGCGCGCTCGGAGTCGATGAAGACGGCGGCGATCTCAGCCGAGCGTAAAGCGGTCGCGCGTCGTCACGTAGTCGCTCGCGCCGAAACGGCCCACCGGAAAATAGTGCTGCAGCCGCACACGCCATGTCTCGGTGTCGATCAATTCATCGCGTGCATGCAAGCGAAGCACGCGGCCGATAAAAATCTGCCGGCTGGTCGTCTCCAGCTTCTCCCATAGCGCGCATTCGAAAGCGACCGGCGCTTCGGCGATGCGCGGCGGCGCGACCCGCGTGCTCGCCACCGGCGTGAGGCCGACTTCGGCGAGTTCGCTCACATCGGGCGGCAAGCGCTCGCCGCAGCGATGCATCTTCTCCGCAATCGCCTCGTCAGCGAGATGCACGACGAACTCGCCGGTCCGCACGATGTTCACTGCGGTGTCCTTGAGTGTGCCGTCGGCCACGCGGTTAATGCTGATCATCACGATCGGCGGCTCCTCGCCGAGCATGTTGAACATTGAGAACGGTGCAGCGTTGATCGTGCCGTCCGCGCCGAGCGTGGTGACGAGTGCGATCGGGCGCGGCACGATCAGGCTCGCCATCAGCTTGTAGCGCTGATATTCGGTGATCGCTTCAAAGTCGATTTCCATGATGGGCCGCCTAGCAGGCTGTTGAAAAGCGCCCCGTCATGACGACCGAAGCAGTGTTCACGAGGTTTGCGCATGCCATTTGCTGCT
>NZ_JBYSWU010000099.1:0-8699 GCF_058781505.1 Paraburkholderia sp. FW306-2-2C-D06C
GGGGAGAGGGGCAGGGATGAGCCGGCGGCATCCAGTGCTGAGTCGCTCATGCGCGGTCCTTAATCTGACGGAGGAAAAAGCTTATTTACGGGCACGCCATGCGCGCCCGCGGTGCATGACATCGTAGTGCACCGCGGAGGCAAAAAAATCGATAAAAAATTGCGTAATGGTTCGAGTTAAATGTCAGGGTTGTGACGAATTGTAATTACGCATAACTATGTGCTACGACGAATTATTTGCCGATTTTGTTGTGCTAATTTAAGCCACGGATTCTCTGACCAGGGGTGAAGTCATGAACCTGCATTTACTCGCCGGCATTGCCGTGCTGTTGATCCTCGTCGCCGCCTCCGCGTACCGGGAGGCGCTACGCAACGAGCCTATTCGCCGTTTTCGCATCAACCCGGGCAAGCTGCCGCAACTCGAAGAAAACGAGTAAGCGGCTTGGCGCGCTCACTTCCGTTCGCGTCCGGCCCCGCTCTATCAGATTTGGCGGCCCGCGATCCGGGGCTGGATCGCCGGCCGCCGGATCGCCGGCCGCCGGATCGCCAGGCCGCGAATACGTAAAATTTTCAGCATTCTCGCCATAATTCGATTTCGATACGTAATTGTTTCCTGATTTTTGTCACGATGCGGCATATCGAAAGCGAATTGATTTATTTATTCGAGTCGAGAAAATTTCACTCGTGAATTGGATTAATTTTTTTGTTAGCCTTTCTGGCGACATCGAGTGGCCGCGAGGCCCGCGAACACACTAATTTCTAACCGATGTGGGAATGCCAACCATGCTGAAAGTCACCAAAGCCGTGTTTCCCGTAGCGGGCCTCGGGACACGATTCCTGCCGGCCACCAAGGCAAGCCCGAAGGAAATGCTGCCGATCGTCGACAAGCCGCTGATTCAATACGCGGTGGAAGAAGCGATTGCCGCCGGCATCACCGAGATGATCTTCGTGACGGGCCGCAGCAAGCGCGCCATCGAAGATCATTTCGACAAGTCCTATGAAATCGAAGCCGAACTCGAAGCGCGCAACAAGCAGAAGCTGCTCGATCTCGTGCGCAGCATCAAGCCGGCCAACGTGGACTGTTTCTATGTGCGTCAGGCCGAAGCGCTCGGTCTCGGCCATGCGGTGCTGTGCGCCGAAAAGCTGGTGGGCGACAGCCCGTTCGCCGTGATTCTCGCCGACGACTTGCTGCACAGCTCGAAGCCGGTGATGAGCCAGCTCGTCGACACCTTCAATCACTATCACAGCTCGGTGATCGGCGTTGAAACCATCGCGCGCGAAGACAGCCGTTCGTACGGCGTCGTGGATGGCAAGGAGTGGGAAGACAACGTGATCAAGCTGTCGGGCATCATCGAGAAGCCGGCGCCGGACGTGGCGCCGTCGAACCTCGGCGTGGTGGGCCGCTACGTGCTGATGCCGACCATCTTCAAGCATATCCGCGCGCTGAAGCCGGGTGCGGGCGGCGAGTTGCAATTGACCGATGCGGTGCAATCGCTGCTGACGGAAGAGCAGGTGCTCGCGTACCGCTACTTCGGCACGCGCTTCGATTGCGGCAGCAAGCTCGGCTATCTGAAGGCGACGGTGGAATTCGCGCTGCGTCATCCGGAAGTGAAGGCGGAGTTCGAAGCGTATCTGCAAACCTATATGCAGGCCAATCTGCCGGATCAGTTCACGGCTGAAGCGGCTTAACCCAGCTTCACCGGCTTGACCCGCTTCACCGGCTTGACCCGCTTCACCGGCGCAGTCAGCCTGAGAGTGCGGCCTGCGCGGTTCAAGCGCTCAGGCCGTCAACGCATCCACGTAGCAGCGAACGCGCGGCAGCAACGCGCACATTAAAAACGGGCGCCGCTAACCACGCGGCGCCCGTCTTTCTTTTCAGCCGGACTCGAGCCGGGATCAACCCAGACTCTCAAGCAGCGCTCGAGCGGCGGCTGAAAAACTTCAACCCTTCTTCACTTCCAGCCGGAACTTGTGCAGCAACGGTTCCGTGTAGCCGCTCGGCTGCGCACGGCCCTCGAACACCAGCGTTTGCGCGGCCTTGAACGCCAGCGTATCGAAGCCCGGCGCCATCGGCTTGTAGTGCGGATCGCCCGCGTTCTGCTCGTCGACCACCTTCGCCATCCGCTTGAAGGTTTCTTCAACCAGTTCGCGCGTCACCACGCCGTGATGCAGCCAGTTGGCGATGTGCTGGCTGGAAATGCGCAGCGTCGCGCGGTCTTCCATCAGGCCGACGTTGTGAATGTCCGGCACCTTCGAGCAGCCCACGCCCTGATCGACCCAGCGCACCACATAGCCGAGAATGCCTTGCACGTTGTTCTCGATTTCGCTGCGGATTTCGTCCGCGCTCCACCTGGCCGTTTCGACGACCGGAATCGTCAGCAGGCCGTCGAGCAGTTCGTCGCGCACCTTCGCGTAGTCCGTGCGTTCGAGTTCCTGTTGAACCGCTTGCACGTCGACCTGGTGATAATGCAGCGCATGCAGCGTGGCGGCGGTGGGCGAGGGCACCCAGGCGGTGTTCGCGCCTGACTTCGGATGCGCGATCTTCTGTTCGAGCATCGCCTGCATCAGGTCGGGCATCGCCCACATGCCCTTGCCGATCTGCGCACGGCCGCGCAGGCCCGCGCTCAGACCGACCAGCACGTTGCTGCGCTCGTAGGCGGTGATCCACGCGCTCGACTTCATGTCGCCCTTGCGCATCATCGGGCCGGCTTCCATCGCCGTGTGCATTTCGTCGCCGGTGCGGTCGAGGAAACCGGTGTTGATGAACGCCACACGTTGGTTCGCTTCGGCGATACAGGCGAGCAGGTTGAGGCTGGTGCGGCGCTCCTCGTCCATGAGGCCCATCTTGATCGTGTTGCGCGGCAGCTTCAGCAGGTCTTCCACGCGCGCGAACAGCTCGCTCGCGAACGCGACTTCAGCCGGGCCGTGCATTTTCGGCTTCACGATATAGATCGAGCCGGTGCGCGAGTTCAGCTTGTGCTGACGGTCGTGCAGCGAGCACAGCGTGGTGATCACCGCATCGAGAATGCCTTCCGGAATCTCTTTGCCGTCTTTCGTGAGCACGGCTGGATTCGACATCAAATGACCGACGTTGCGGATGAACAGCAGCGAGCGGCCATGCAGCAAGACCTGCGACTTGCCGTCCGCGCCCGTGTATTCGCGATCGGCGTTCAGACGGCGCGTGAAGGTCTTGCCGTTCTTCGTGACCTCTTCGGTGAGATCGCCGTTCATCAGGCCGAGCCAGTTGCGGTAGAGCTGGACCTTGTCGTCCGCATCCACGGCGGCCACCGAGTCTTCGCAATCGATGATCGTGCTCACCGCCGCTTCGACCACCACGCCCTTCACATGCGCCGCATCCGTTTTGCCGATCGGATCGTTCGCGTCGATCTGAATTTCGAGGTGCAGGCCGTTGTGCTTGAGCAGCACCGCCGACGGCGCGCTCGCTTCGCTCTGATAGCCGATGAACTGCGCCGGTGTTTGCAGCGCGCTCGCGCCGCTCTTCAGCGCGACGACCAGCTTGCCGCCTTCGACGCGATAGCCCGTTGCATCGGCATGCGAACCGTTCGCGAGCGGGGCGGCCTGATCGAGAAATGTGCGTGTATAGGCGATCACCGCGGCGCCGCGCACCGGATTGAAGGTCTTCTGCTTTTCGGCGCCGTTGGTCTCGGGGATCGCATCGGTGCCGTACAGCGCGTCGTACAGGCTGCCCCAACGCGCGTTCGCGGCGTTCAGCGCATAGCGCTGGTTGGACAGCGGCACGACGAGTTGCGGGCCGGCCTGTTCGGCGATTTCGGTGTCCACGTGGTCGGTCGTGGCTTTGACGCTCGCGGGCGCCGGCACGATGTAGCCGATGCCTTCGAGAAAAGCGCGGTACGCGCGCAGATCGCGCACCGGACCCGGATTGGCGCGATGCCAGTTGTCGAGTTCGGTTTGCAGACGGTCGCGCTCGGCGAGCAGCGCACGGTTTTTGGGCGCCAGCTCGTGCACGAGGGCGTCGAAACCTGACCAGAATGCGGCGCTGTCGAGTCCGGTGCCGGGCAGGGCTTCCGTTTCGACGAACTGGTCGAGGTTGGCGGCGACTTGCAGTCCACCGCGCGGGTTCATCTGAGTCATCGACTGCTCCATCTGAATGGGGCCGATGTGGGGAGCACCGGCCCGTAAGTAGCGTTTCGTTTTTTATGAGCCGCCGTGAGAAAACTTAAGCGGCGACTGCCTGAATACCCGCGCGGGCGATCTGCGCGTCCTGATCCGACTTGACGCCCGACACGCCCACCGCGCCGATCACCTGGCCGTCGACGATCACCGGCACGCCGCCTTCCAGCGTGCCTTGCAACGGCGCGCTCAGGAATGCCGTGCGGCCGTTGTTGATCATGTCTTCATATACCTTGGTTTCGCGGCGGCCGAGCGCCGAAGTGCGGGCTTTTTCCGTCGCGATGTAGGCGCTGGCCGGCGCGCTGCCGTCCAGACGCAGCAGGCCGAGCGGATGACCACCGTCGTCGACTACCGCGATGGCGACGGCCCACTGGTTCTTCTCGGCCTCCGCGCGGGCGGCTTCGAGGATTCGGGTGGTTTCGGCAACAGTCAACACGGGTTTGCTCAACATAATGAATTTCCTGTTTCGCTTATGGTAGGGATGCTTCTACGGCATTCACGATGCCGATGCCGAGCCGGTCGAGCACGCGGGCGGCGGCCGCGTTGGTGTTCGGCGACAGCGCGGGTTGCACGCAGCCTTCCAGCATCAGCATTTTGCGCGGATGCCGCGGCGCCGGCCTTGTTTTCGCCCGAGCGCTACGCTTGGGAATTTTACGTCCAAGCGCGGCCGATATCGAGCAGCGCGTAATAGGCGACACCCAGGCGACACCCGATGGGCAGGTGGTTTCACAGTTGCGGCAGGTCAGGCAGCTGTCGAGGTGCAACTGGGTTTTCTGCGTGACCGGTTCGCCTTCGAGCCTCTGCTCGGCTGGAAGGGTGGGAGTGATCGGTGCGGCAGCCTCGGCGTTTTCCGCGTAAGTGGCGGGGGGCATGCGCCGCCAGGAACGCGGGCCGCAGGCGCTTTACAATCGACCCCTACGACAAAAAATATCGAGCGCCCCCATACCATGCCTACCATCAGCGAACTCTATGTGTATCCGATCAAATCGTGCGCCGGCATTGCGCTGAACGAAGCGCGCCTGCTCGCCACCGGCTTCGAATACGATCGAAGCTGGATGGTCACCGACCGAGGCGGCGCGATGCTCACGCAGCGCGCCTATCCGCGCATGGCGTTGATCAAGGTCGCGCTTGCCGGACATGAACTGGTGATCAGCGCGCCGGGCATGAGCGCGCTGCACACGCCGCTCGATGCGGCCGAACTCGCCGCGCCGGAGCCGGTGCAAACCACCGTATGGCGCGACGCGGTCCACGGACTCGACACCGGCGACGCAAGCGCCGCATGGTTTTCGACATTTCTCGGCGTGCCGGCGCGGTTGTTGCGCTTCGATCCGCGGCGCGAGCGGATCGTCGACCCGGAATACACCGGCGAGGTTGGCGCAACCACGCATTTCGCCGACGGCTTTCCGTTGCTCGTGATCGGCCAGGCGTCGCTCGACGATCTGAACCTGCGTCTGAACCGCAAGGGCGCGCCGTCGATTCCGATCAGCCGGTTCCGGCCCAACGTCGTGCTGACGGGGCTCGATCCGTATGAAGAAGACTATGTGGAGAGCCTGAGCGTCGGCAGTGCCGGCAGCGAAGCGGAGGCCGTGCAATTGCAGCTGGTCAAACTGTGCTCGCGCTGCCCGATGCCGACCATCGATCAGGCCAACGGCGCGCCCGACCCGGACTGGCTGAACGAACCGACCGACACGATGAGCGTCTACCGCGCGAATGCGCAGCGCGGCGGCGCGTTGACGTTCGGCAACAACGCGATCGTCGCGCGTGGAGCGGGGGCATGGCTGCGCGTCGGGCAAGACGTCGAGGCTGAATTGGGGTTCGGCGACTGAGGTGGCCGATGCGTCGGCCGATAAGTCGGCCGATGTGTTCGCGGCTCAGGCAGCGGCCCGTTCAGCGGCTCAAGTAACGACTCATTCAGCGGCTCGAGCAACGACTCACTCTGCGGCTCGAGCAACGACTCACTCAACAATTCACGCGGCTTGCGCAATTGCTGCCGCCGCCGTCATCAGGCCGTCAGTCATCACAGCCGCCGCTTCTTCGCTCCACTGAACCCCGCGCTCGACGCTCTCGCCGACCGCGCTCCCCACCAGAATCACCGCGGGACTGCCGAACCCCGCGCTTGCGGCATCGGCGGCGAGCCGGTCGAGCCGGGTCAGCAAGCGCCGTTCGCCGGCTCCGCCTGCCCATTGGACGACGGCCGCCGGCGTATCGGCAGGCAGACTCGCCAGCAAAGCGGTGGCGAGACTCTCGATGCGCCGCATCCCCATATAGATCGCCAGCGTAGTGCGGGTCGCGGCCAGCGCGGCCCAGTCCGGCTCGCCGTGATCTTCGGTATGCGCGGTGACGAAGCTCACGCCGTGGCAATGGCGGCGATGCGTCAACGAAATGCCGAGACTCGCCGCCGCCGCGAAACCCGATGAAATCCCATTGACGATCTCCACCGGAATCCGCGCGCCGCGCAGCGCCGCGAGTTCTTCTCCGGCCCGGCCGAACAACAGCGCTTCGCCGCCCTTGACGCGCACCACATGCAAGCCCTTGAGCGCATAGCGCTGCATCAGGCGTTCGATGAACGCTTGCGGCGTCGAACGGCAGCCGCCGCGTTTGCCGACGCGAATCACACGCGCTTGCGGCGCCAGCGACACGATCTCGGGATTGGCGAGGTCGTCGAGCAGCACGATGTCGGCGGCGGCGAGTGCTTTGACGGCTTTGAGCGTGAGCAGGTCGAGCTCGCCCGGGCCTGCGCTCAACAGTGTGACCTTGCCGGTGGTGGTGTTCATCGCGATGTCCTTGGCTTGTTTGATGTGTTTAATGTGTTCGATGGCTGGCTGCCGTCGCGGTGGGGGCGCGGTGAGGCGTATAGGCTGGGCCAAATAAAAAACGGCGTCCGCTCGTGGTGGTCACGAGAGGACGCCGTTGTCCGGATGCTGCTCACTATCTTTAAGCGGAGCGAAGCACTGTGCTGTGCTTCGCCCGGATTTCATGCACTCGCGGCTGCATTGCCTGCAAGGCTCGACACCCGCTAATGCAAGTACCACGCCATCACGCGGCAACCTACGCCCAACCCTTGCCACGCGTCGCCGGCAGGCCGGGAAATGCACCGGAAACGCACCGCTCGTGTGCTTGCCCCTCGCACGCGCACAGTGCTGCGTCGCACCACCCATGTGCCTGGCTGCATCAAAACGCGTCGCATACCGCGTTCGCCGCACGCCCGTGCCATTCGCCACAAACCCCCGCGTCACGGCCCTGCGGCGGGCATTCCGCACAGTTGGCACGGCCTTTGCGTTAAGCCTTGCCATCGGATCAACGTGGATCCGGCGCGAGCGCAACAACAAGGCGTTCGCTGCATCACAGGTTTGGACAACGGCGTCCCTCGAATTCAGTCATCGACTGGGTTCGCGGGACGCCGTTTTTATTTCCGGAATCGCTTTCGCACACCGGTCGGCCGGCAGCGATTCAAGCCCAGCACATCGAGGACACCGCGCTCATGAAAATCATCGTTATCGGCCACGGGATGGTCGGTCACAAACTGGTCGAGTGCCTCACGCAGGACGCGGCACATGGCCTCGACATCACGGTGCTGTGCGAAGAATCGCGACCCGCGTACGACCGCGTGCATCTGTCCGAATTCTTCGCCGGCAAATCGGCGGACGATCTCTCGCTGGTCGAGCCGGGTTTCTTCGAACGCCAGAACGTGTTGCTCAAACTGAGCGCGAAGGCCGTCGCGATCGACCGTGATGCACGCACCGTGACGGTGTCGACCGGCGAAACCTTGCCGTACGACAAGCTGGTGTTCGCCACCGGTTCGTATCCGTTCGTGCCGCTGGTGCCGGGCCGCGAGCGCACCGACTGCTTCGTCTACCGCACCATCGACGACCTCGAAGCGATGCAGGAATGCGGCGCGCGCTCGAAGACGGGCACGGTGGTCGGCGGCGGACTGCTCGGCCTCGAATGCGCGAAGGCGCTGCGCGACATGGGCCTGCAAACGCACGTGGTCGAATTCGCGCCGCGCCTGATGGCGGTGCAGGTCGACGACGGCGGCGGCCGCGTGCTGCGCAGCAAGATCGAAGAACTTGGCGTGACCGTGCACACGCAGAAGAACACCACGGCGATCGTCGACGGCGAGAACGGCACGCACCGCATGCAGTTCGCCGACGGCAGCCATCTCGACACCGACATGATCGTGTTCTCCGCGGGCATCCGTCCGCGCGACGACCTCGCGCGGGAAAGCGGCCTCGCGCTCGGCGCGCGCGGCGGCATCGTGATCGACAACGCGTGCCGCACCAGCGATCCGCACATCTATGCGATCGGCGAATGCGCGCTGTGGAACGGTCAATTGTTCGGCCTCGTCGCGCCGGGCTATGACATGGCGCGCGTCACAGCGAAGCAATTGCTCGGCGATTCGGCGGAATTCGCCGGCGCCGACATGAGCACCAAGCTCAAGCTGATGGGCGTGGACGTCGCGAGCATCGGCGATGCGCATGGCAAGACGCAGGGCAGCCGCACGTACCAGTTCAGCGACGAACGCAAGCAGGTCTACAAGAAGCTGGTGGT
>NZ_JBYSWU010000009.1:0-176056 GCF_058781505.1 Paraburkholderia sp. FW306-2-2C-D06C
TGTTCGGCGAGCGGTTCACCGCCGCCATCAGCTGAGATTTTTAACCGACCTCAGCACACAAAATTCCTGACACCTCCGCGACGCTCGGATCACGCATCTTAAACAAACGTCTCTTTATCTCTCGGAGGATCTGTCTGATCTCAAACAATTGCGACAGTGCCTCATCCGACATTCCTTCGCTTTGAGTAAGAGCGGCAATTCGCACGAACAGGTCATCGGCAGTGACACCGAACTCAGCTTCGTCTACCTCTCTCTCGCGCGCGCGTTGATGTGACTGGATCTGTCAAAGTCAACCGAGAGGACGCCAACTGCCTCCGAACTCTCGAGTGCGATCACTCGCAACACGCTTGCTTGCGCGATAACACGCGCGCGGCTTTCGGCTCGCCTGATCTCGGCTTCTCGCTGAGCTTGACGCCACGGGAAGAGAAAAGCCGCACCAACACCCAAGCTACCACCAATAGCTTGCGCCCACGCTGCCCAGTCCGAACTCCCCCGCGGAGAATGCAAGATGAAAGCCGAGCCGAAAATGCCTACAAACAGGCCCCCCACAAACAGAGCCGCGCCAGTGAGATGTCTCATGCGTGAACTCCCAATTTTGTTTTCTGGCGCGATGGTACGCGCGCTGCTCGACGGCAGCAAGACGCAGCCGCGGCGCCTTATGACTCCGCAGCCGGTGCTGGCCGGGCCGCAATGGGCGTGGCGCGGGTATTCGTGGGCCGGCGAAAAAAACATCCCATCGATGTCTATACCGGTGGTGCTCTGCAACCCTGTCCCTATGGTGTTGTCGGCGACCGGCTATGGGTGCGCGAGAGCGGCATTATCATCAACATGCTCGCCGGTCCGCACCGTCTGTTCCGTCATGACGTTCCGACGACGCCGGAACACGGCGACTACTGGGTGGAAAGTACGCGCGCCCCGGGCGCAAGCTACAACGTCGCAGGTTGCTCGCGGGCCGCCGCTCTGCTTTCGTCCGGTGGCGCCAAGGTCTGCCCGTCAATCCACATGCCGCGCTGGGCCTGCCGCCTCGAGCTCGAAATCACCAACGTGAGAGTCGAGAGGCTGCAGGACATCAGCGACGCGGACTGCATCGCAGAAGGGATTGGACTGAATGCCAATGCTGAAGGCGTGCGGATGACGACACCGGTCGGCGAGACGATGCCGCGCGCAGCCTATCGAACGCTTTGGGATAGCCTCACGGCTATGGGTGGAATGCGAACCCTTGGGTGTGGGCGGTGGGTATCAAGAGGCTGACGTGATCTTAGCCATGCGACATTCCCCCTTCGGGAAGAATACTTCAGCCGGGATCAGGAGCGGATTGTCCTGGAGACCACCGCGTATTACCAGCGCAGCTTTCTTTGCAATCAGTGGCGAGTGCTCGTCGAATTCGCGAAGGAGATCGTCGCCGCTCGACGTCGATCGGCTGAGGTCGTTCAGCATCTCGCGGCTCACCATGCAGCGCCGCTCGATACCGTCGACTTCAATAACGAACAGCACGGCCTCATCGCCGTTGTGCAGCCTCTTGGCCTTAATCACGTTCGTCACGATCGCCTCCACGGTGAGTTTCGAGAAATCCTAGCATGAGCGCCGTTATCAGCCCGTGCGGCAACTACCGATACCTTCTAAAGCGATCAGCTGAGTCGATGGCGCCGATGAATTCGACGGCCTACTTCGTAATGCTGAACCCGAGCACCGCGGATGCGACGCTGGACGATCCAACCATCCGGCGCTGCCGTGGATTTGCGAAGCTTTGGGACTGCAACGGCGTGGCCGTCGCCAATCTTTACGCACTGCGCTCGACCGATCCGGGCGCGCTGTGGTCGCACCCTGACCCGGTTGGCCCCGACAACGACGCCTATCTGCGGGATTTCGCGAGCGAGTGCGGTGATGTGGTCTGCGCCTGGGGCGCAAACGCAAAACCCGAGCGTGCAGCGCAGGTTGCCCGAATCATGCTCAATGCCGGTGCGCGCCTGTGGTGTCTTGGCACAACGAAAGACGGTGCGCCAAGACACCCCCTGTACGTTCGCGGCGATCAGTCACTTATTGAATGGACGCCAATATGAGCCAATACCTCACCCGCGACGAACTATCCGAGCTGGTCGCGTGCCAGCCGCGCAGTCTCGCCTGCATGAAGCAATGGCTCCAACGTAACAAATGGCCGTTCGCCACTAACATCGCTGGCGTGCCGCTCGTCGCGAGAAACTATTTCGCCGCACGCATGAACGGGGCATCGTTCCGCATTGCCCCGATTGCGCCCGAAGAAGCACAGGAACCAAATTTCGCTGCATTAGAACTATGATCGGATGTCGCAAACGGCCGGACGGGTTGCCGTTCCGCCTCCACCCAAACTACGGCAAGCACAAGGTTAGCTTCGGCTATAAGCTGCTGAACGGAAAATGGGCTTTCCGCCTGTCCGCGCCGGCGCACAACAAGGAAGCGATCGCCGATATTCGCAAGCAGGCGATCGAGCGTGCCGAGGCACTGAATGGCGCCTCGATCGAGCCTGGCACGATCGAGGCGCTGATCGATCAGTATTTCGATTGGCAGGAAAACATGCAGCGCATCGACGAGCGGCGCAAAGCGCAGAGCACGATCGACGAGAACCGGGTTGAGGCGAAGCGCCTGAACAAGGTGTTTGGGAAGATGTCGCCCAAAGCGATCAAGCCGAAGCACGTCTATGGCTATCTCGACAAGCGCGCGCAGCTCGGTGCGCCGCTGAAGGCAAACAAGGAAATCGCGCTGCTGTCGGCCGTACTCGAGTACGGCCGACGCCGCGGTGAGATCGAGGTCAATCCGTGCCGCGGCATCGAGTACAACCCGATGCGGCCGCGTACACGTTACGTGCACCCGCACGAGATCGCGCTGGCCGTCGAGGTCGCCAGATCGCGCAAGCGCGTCGGCGGCAAGAACCCAGCTCGACGTATCTGATTCTGGCGCTGTGCGTCCAGACCGCTTATCTCACGGTCAGCCGCCCGACCGAGATGCGCGAGCTGCATCGTCAGTCGATCGGCGCCGATGGCATCACGGTGCCGATCGGCAAGCGCAAAGCCGGTGAACAGGCGCGCAACAAGCTGGTGCTGTGGTCGCCCGAGCTGCGCGCCGTGATCGACGAGGCGCTCGCGCTACAGCGTACGAGCAGCCTGTATGTGTTCGGCAATACGGCGGGGCAGGTGTACACGCGCAGCGGCTGGAATACCTGTTGGTCGCGGTTGATGGATTACTGCGAGAAAGAAGCGAAGGTACGGGGCGTTGCGTTCGAACGCTTCTCGCTGAGAGACATGCGGCCAGCTGCAGTGACCGACCGTAAGGAGGAAGGTGACGACCGGATCATAGATGCGACCGGCCACGCCGACGAACGCATGGTGAATCAGGTTTATGACCGCCGGCGCGCGCGGAAGGTGCGCGCGACCAGGTGAATTGACGGTTGCGCGACAAAGATCAACTCGCGCTGCCGGATGCGGCCTTGATCACGAGGCCAATAACATCAGGGCCGTACTCCTTGATCCACGACCAGATCCGGCTGCCCCTGACGGCTTGCTCCTTTTCCTCCTGAGATCCGTCCCCGACGCGCTTAACCGCGGCGATCGCGTCTTCGATTGCTTCAGGAGGTGTTCCCGCCGGCAGAGCGGCACGGAGTTCAACAACCGCCGCCGTGCGCTCTTCAATACCGTAGACATCACCCGTGATTTTCGCGTCGTCACGCTGTTCGATTTCCGATGTCGATCCTTGCGGAACAGAAACTCCGGCGATCTTGCCGTGGATACTCGAATTTCCCGATTGTGTGATTTTCATTTTTCCAAAGCCTGTCGTTGCGGCTGGCGAAGCCGCTTGTGGATCGCCTCGAAGAACGCCAACGCCAACGCCAACGCCTGCGGTTGCGGTTGGCGAAGCGGCTTCTGGATCGCCTTGAAGAACACCAAAGCTTTCTGCCTCGAGGATGACGTCGTGCAGCACCACCTCCACGTCAATGCCTTCACCGACGACGAAGGCATTGTCGAAACCAAGGAATTTGGTGCCTTCAAAGATCACCTGATTGGTCGGCCGGGCCTTCACCGCCTGAGCGGAGCCGCGATCCACCTGACCGATCGATTTTGACGGGTTGCCGAATCTGCGGTTCAGAAAATCGGCGGCCGTCTGCATGACGCCTCTGCGCCGCGCCTTTTTTGCTCGGACTCGTCCATCCAACATCCCCATAGCGCAAACGCAAAAAGGCCCGCTCGAGGCGGGCCTTCATTTCTAGTCATCGTCCAAAAATTGGAATTTCATCTTCCAAAACTTGTAACAAGCTAGTGACTACTATCGCGGAAACCCGCGTAATTCTTTGGGGTGGCTGATGGGACTCGAACCCACGACGACAGGAATCACAATCCTGGACTCTACCAACTGAGCTACAGCCACCACTGAAATCTGCTTGACTTGCCAGAGAAATCCAGCTCATCAATGAAGAACGAGATTATACGAACAAGAATCTCGTTTGCCTAGTCCTTTATTCAAAAATCTCAACGGGCTCGCGCAGATGCTGTCTTGCTTCGTCGAAGATGCTCAGATCGCGCGCCGCGAGACGCTTGCTATCGGACAACACACGACGCCATCCACGCGCGCCGGCCTCGCCCCGATACAGACCCAACGCATGGCGCGTGATCGCGCCGAGGTACGTGCCCCGCGCCATTTCCGCCGCGCAATATGCGATCAGCTTTGCTTCGACCTGCTCGCGCGTGAGCGGCGCATCCGTCGAACCATAGAAGCGCGCGTCCACCTCAGCCAGTACATAGGGGTTGTGGTATGCCTCGCGCCCGAGCATCACGCCATCGACGTGTTGAAGATGCGTCTCCACTTCATCGAGCGTCTTGATGCCGCCGTTGATGATGATCTCCAGATGCGGAAAGTCGCGCTTCAACTGATACGCGTACTCATACTTGAGCGGCGGAATCTCGCGGTTCTCTTTCGGGCTCAAGCCCTTGAGAATCGCATTGCGCGCGTGCACGACGAACACGTTGCAGCCGGCGTCCGCAATCGTGCCGACGAAATCGCGCACGAAGTCGTATTCCTCGACCGCATCGACACCGATCCGATGCTTGACCGTCACCGGTACCGACACTGCGTCGCGCATTGCCTTCACACAATCGGCGACGAGTTGCGGCTCGTTCATCAGACAAGCACCGAAAGCACCGCGTTGCACGCGTTCGGAAGGACAGCCGCAGTTCAGATTGATCTCGTCATAGCCCCACTGCTCGCCGAGTTTCGCCGAGCGCGCGAGGTCGTCGGGCTCGCTGCCGCCGAGCTGCAAGGCGACCGGCGCCTCTGCGGGCGTAAACGCCAGATGGCGCGGCACGTCGCCGTGCAATAGCGCGCCGGTGGTCACCATCTCCGTGTAGAGCCACGTATGGCGCGATATCACGCGATGCAACGAACGGCAATGGCGATCGGTCCAGTCCATCATGGGCGCCACCGAAACGCGACGCGGACTGGGAGTTTGAGCTGAAGACATGGGACGGCCGGACGGCGTAAATCAAAGCGCAATTTTACCGCAAGTGGACAAATGCCCCGCATGCGCGGGCGAAAGCATCGATCTTCATTCCAGGACCGCCCATAACCGCCCTGCCGAGCAGGTCTTTCGGACCAGAAAACGCCTGGTTGCCGGGGTCGGAACACGGCCCAGCCTTGTCTCATATACCTCTGACAGATTATTCCAGTATCGAGAATAGTAATTTCAGATTGTCGGTACAAATTTTCGATAGTAGGTGTATACACTGCCTTCCATCGACGTTGCAGACACACCTCATCGGCCCCTGCAACGCCTTCCAGAACCGAAGTCGAACGTTATTGGAGTCATACCATGAAGACCAAGCTTATCGCCGCCCTGCTGGTTGCTGCTTCCGCCTCGATCGCCGCACCCGCTTTTGCTAGCGGCTACGGCCCGGCACCGTCCTATCGTCCGTCGGTCGGCGCACCGGCTTCGCAACAAGGCCAGAACGCGCAAACCGTGGCCGCTGAACGCGCGCAAGCCGAATCGAACGCCTACGGCGGCGTGCAGAACGTGTCGTCGCAATCGGGCACGCGTGAACCGGTTTCGGGTCCGCAATCGGTTTTCTTCGGCCACTAAATCGTTGCCGTTGGACCTGCTGTTCGTCACGGACAGCAGACGAACTGGGCGCCGTGCATGAAGTATTCGATGCCGGCGCCCAGTCGCGTTTACGTTGCGTACGTTGCTTATGTGGCTTATGCAGCTTTTGCGCTCACCGCGCGCGCAGCCCAACGGCGCCTCCACTCAAGAGTCCATTGGCTCATTGACAGCCTACTCAGCAGCCCACCAAGCCGCCCGCTAAGCAACCAGCCCGCCGTCGATCGCTTCACGCGCCGCCCGAAACGCCGCCTCGGCCGCGGCATGCTCGGTAGGCCATAACGTATCGATATGCACGAGCCGCCAGTCGACCACCACGGCCTCGCCCCGCAACACGCGAAAATGTGCTTTGACGCCTGTGAGCACCTGTTCGACCGCGACCTCGATGTCGTAGTCCTGATAGCGCTCCTCGTAGTCGCCCATGTCGAGGCCTTTCGGCTTCATGTTCGCCTCCGTGGTGAAGTTCCAGCGCGCATGCGGCCATGCTCGATCAGCGGGCCGTCATACGGCTCGCGCATGCACCCCGCCCAGCACTCGCCGGACGATCAATCGCAATCGCCCGAAAGGTACTGCCGGCCGTTGCAGGTGATCTCGACATCACCGTCGCCGGCTTCGGCGACGAGGCCGCCTGCCAGCAACTCGGCCGCGACGGTCTGCGCAAGCTTCGGCACAGGCTGTCCGACGCCGACCTCGTTCAGACACCGCAATGCTTCGATCGCTTCAGGACTCAATGACTTCGACATGGCCGCCTCCGTCCGTAACGCTCAATTCATCCTAGCAAGTTTCCGGTGCTTGCGCAGGGCTGCGCCGAGGCAGCGCGGGCAAGCGCGAGGTATCGGAAATCGGAGCGCGCAGGCGAATTTTCCGCGCAACACCAGGTCTACCTTACGAGCGTCACAGCAACGAAGACGCGATAAAAATGCGACGAACACGCAAAGAGAAAAACGGTGAAACCGGCTAGGCGGACACCGCCAAGGAGGATCAAATGAGACGAAGCAGATTGGCCGCGCGATCAGCCAGCATCGCGCTCGCGGCATTCGGCGCGCTCGCCGCAGCCGCGCTCGCACAAACGACCAAACCGGCACCGCAGGATAGCGGCGCATCGATGGTGAAGCCGCCGAAGGCGGCGCCGGGCGCGGGCAGCTCGAGCAATCCGGACAATCCGGACAACATGCCGATCAAGCGCCCGCGCAAACCGACTAACGACAAAATGATGCACGAACCGCCCGCCAGCAGCGCCAACGCGAAATAGTGCCGGCATGCGCGGCGACGGTACCGGCAATACGGAACCTCGCGCGGCTTACAACCGCGCGATCGACACCTCCGTCGACTTGACCAGCGCGACCACTTCCGAGCCGACCTTCAGCTCGAGTTCGTCGACCGAGCGCGTGGTGATCACCGAGGTGACGATACCGAACGGCGTATCCACATCGACTTCGGATACCACCGGCCCGCGGATGATTTCCTTGACCTTGCCTTTGAACTGATTACGTACGTTGATAGCGGAAATGCTCATATTGAGTGACTCCAGAAAATCGATTAAAAACCGTCAGTCAACGGATGTCAGACGGCCCAGCGGACGTCTGTCGGCCGCGTGAGGCGGCCCTCGCCACGTGCGTCGTAAGCGCGATGAGACAGCGCGTCGTCGTTCGGCGCCGTCTTCAGTACGCGTTGCAACACATGCTCTTCCAGCGCGGCGAAACCGGCCGATGCGCGCGCCCGCGGCCGCGCGAGCGGCACCGGCTGATCGAGCGCGATACGTCCTTCTTCGATCAGCAGAATCCGGTCGCCCAAGGCCACCGCTTCATGCACGTCATGCGTCACCAGCAGCGCGGTGAATTGATGCTCGCGCCACAGCCGTTCGATCAGCGCGTGCATTTCGATGCGCGTCAACGCGTCGAGCGCGCCGAGCGGTTCGTCCAGCAGCAGCAATTGCGGCCGATGCACCAGCGCCCGCGCCAACGCGACGCGCTGCCGCTGACCGCCGGACAGCTGCGCGGGCCAGTCGTTGGCGCGCTCCAGCAAGCCGACCTCGGCGAGCACGGCGCGCGCATCGTCACGCGCGTTGCGGCCAAGGCCGAGCATCACGTTTTGCAGCACGCTCTTCCAGGGTAAGAGGCGCGCGTCCTGAAACATGATGCGGGTGTCGGGCGGCCGGCCGTCTTCGGCGCGCTTTTCGAGCACACCCGAGGTGGTTTTTTCCAGACCGGCGACGAGCCGCAGCAAGGTCGATTTCCCGCAGCCGCTGCGCCCGACGATCGCCACGAAACTGCCGCGCTCAATCGACAGATTGAAATCGGACAACACCGTGCGCCCGCCATACTGCTTGCCGACGCCGCGCAGCTCGACCGCATGATCGGCGGAACGGCGTGCATCGTTGCGCGCCGACGCGCCCGCCAACGGCAACACGCCCGGCCGGTCGACGTCGTGCACCAGACCCGCGCGATCGAGTCCGGACGCTTCGTCCGCGTCGCGATCCGTAATGCGCGGTTGCGCCAGTTCGGCTTCGAGATCACGTCCCGCGATGCCGCCGAACGACGCCGACAATGTCGTTGCGCTCATGCTTTCGCTCCTCTTTGATAGGCCGGATGCCAGCGCAGCGACACGCGCTCGAGGCTCTTCGCCAGCAAGTCGGCGAGCTTGCCGAGCGCCGCGTACAGCAGGATGCCGACCACCACCACATCGGTTTGCAGGAATTCGCGCGCGTTCATCGTCATGTAGCCGATGCCCGACTGCGCGGAAATGGTTTCGGCGACGATCAGCGTGACCCACATCAGCCCGAACGCGAAACGCACGCCGACCAGAATCGACGGCAACGCGCCCGGCAGGATCACATGCCGGTAGAGCGCGAAACCCTTCACGCCATAACTGCGCGCCATTTCGATCAGATTTGCGTCGACCGAGCGAATGCCGTGAAAAGTGTTCACATACACCGGGAAAAACACGCCCAGCGCGACGAGAAACACCTTCGCTTCTTCCTCGATACCGAACCACAGGATCACGAGCGGAATCATCGCCAGCGCGGGAATGTTGCGGATCATCTGCACGGTCGAATCGAGCACGACTTCAGCCGGCCTGAACAGGCCCGTAGCGAGACCGAGCACGAGGCCGATGCCGCCGCCGATCGCAAAGCCCGACACCGCGCGCCACGTGCTGACCTTCACGTCCGCCCACATTTCGCCGGACTGGATCAGCGACCACGCGGCCTTCACGACGGCAAGCGGTTCGGGTAAAACGCGCGTCGACAGAACGCCGCTGCGCGCGGCGACTTCCCACGCCAGCAGAATCGCGAGCGGTGCGAGCCACGGCGCGAGATGCGCGCCGACGCGGCGCAACACGTCAAGCGCCCCGCCTGCGCGTCGTTCCGCATTCACAGTGGATTGAGCCATGCTTGTTTTCCTCATTGCTTATCGATTGGCATCGCTGCCGCATCGCCGCCAGAGCCGGCGAACGCGCTCAGCTCGAACTCGCCGCCTTCGGCAGATAGTTGTTGCCGACGATCTCGCCGAACGGACCCGATAGCGGACCGCCGGCGACTTTGCTCCGACGGCCCGGCAGCAGCGGAAACACCAGCTCGGCAAAGCGATAGGACTCTTCGAGATGCGGATAGCCGGACAGAATGAACGTATCGATGCCAAGGTCGGCGTACTCCTTCATGCGCGCCGCAATCTGCTCCGGATTGCCCACCAGCGCCGTGCCCGCGCCGCCGCGCACGAGGCCCACGCCCGCCCACAGATTCGGGTACACCTCCAACTCCGCACGGCCGCCGCGCTTGCCGCCGTGCAGCGCGGCCATGCGGCGCTGTCCTTCGGAATCCATCTTCGAGAACGAAGCCTGCGCACGGGAAATGGTCTCGTCGTCGAGCTTGCTGATCAGCTTGTCGGCGGCGGCCCATGCTTCTTCTTCGGTTTCGCGCACGATCACGTGCAGGCGGATGCCGAACTTGATGGTGCGGCCATGCGCTTCGGCGCGGGCGCGAATGTCGGCGATCTTCTTCGCAACGGCTGCGGGCGGCTCGCCCCACGTCAGATACGTGTCGATGTGCTCGCCCGCCATGTCGTGCGCAGCCGGCGACGAACCGCCGAACCACAGCGGCGGATGCGGGTTCTGCACCGGCGGATATAGCGCCTTGCCGCCCTTCGAGGTCAGATGCTTGCCGGTGAAGTCGATCGAGTCGTTGGTGTGCGATGCATGGAGCAACTTGCGCCAGATGTGCAGGAACTCGTCGGTGATTTCATAGCGTGTGTCGTGGTCGACGAACACGCCGTCGCCTTCCAGTTCGGCCGCGTCGCCGCCGGTCACCACGTTGATCAGGAGACGCCCGTTCGACAGACGGTCGAAGGTGGCCGCCATGCGCGCCGCGAGACCCGGCGACGAAATGCCCGGGCGGATCGCCACCAGAAACTTCAGGCGTTGGGTCGCGGCGATCAGGCTCGACGCGACCACCCACGCGTCCTCGCACGAACGTCCGGTCGGCAGCAGCACGCCCTCGTAGCCGAGCGTATCGGCGGCGACGGCGATCTGCTGGAAGTAGTCGTAATCGGCTGCGCGTGCGCCTTGGGACGTACCGAGATAGCGGCTGTCGCCGTGAGTCGGAATGAACCAGAACACATTCATTTGCTGCTCCTGCTTGTTCGAAACTGGATGGAATGGAGAGGGCGTGTAACGACGGCGTGTAACGACGGCGCGTCGAGTGCCGGCGCACACGCTGGCCGCGCGCATTCAACCGGCGCGCGGCCGGACGATGCATCGCAAAAGGGGCGAAAAAACTCGGTTTAGTGCGCTTTAACGCTGTCTCGCAGTCTGGTTCCAGCAGCGCAACGGCCGGCGCGCGTGCGCCGCGGGGCGGGTGAAGATCGGCATCA
Organism: Paraburkholderia sp. FW306-2-2C-D06C; assembly: GCF_058781505.1. Classification (NCBI taxonomy): domain Bacteria; kingdom Pseudomonadati; phylum Pseudomonadota; class Betaproteobacteria; order Burkholderiales; family Burkholderiaceae; genus Paraburkholderia; species Paraburkholderia sp. FW306-2-2C-D06C. The sequence goes on from NZ_JBYSWU010000009.1 coordinate 10,984, forward strand.
GGCAGGACATCGCGACGGCTTCCCTCGACCAAACGTGCGCGTCATGCGCTCGATTAAATGGGCGACGGCGGCAAAGCCGTCTGCATGGAGAAGCAGTCTATGGATCGGGCCGCGGCTTTTGAACGATTTTTTTTAGCTTAAGTTTTCCACTTTCGTCATTAGCCCGACGTTAAAGCATACGGCTGGCGTACGTCGCGCACGCTGTTGCACTCGCCGTTGCACACGCTGTTGCACTCGCCGTTGCACACGCTGTTGCACTCGCGTGAAAAAGGGGTGGCCCTATATATAATGGCGCACGTTTCCAATAATCCGGTGCAGGCCGCGTGAACCGCGCCGCCTGAGCTCTCGCGGTGCAATGCATGCAAAAACTCATCCTTCCGTTCGTCGCCGGTTTTCTGGCTTCGCTGTACTTTCACGAATCCACCCTTGCGCTGCTGCACGCGGCCGGCCTGATCGACCCGACCGGTTTTTCGACCGCGCCGTTTTTGCCGCTCGGGCTGCCTGAATTCATTGCGAACGCGATCTGGAGCGCGTTCTGGGCGATCCTGATGGCGTGGCTGTTGCGTGTTGCGCCCGAACGGAGCGCGCCGTGGGTGCCCGCCTTCGTGTTCGGCGGCGTCGTATTGACGGCGGCGAGCGTGTTCGTGGTCGATCCGTTGCGCGGCATCTGGCCGAGCGGCAACATGCTGCCGCGGCTCGCGGTGGGTTTCGCGGCGAACGCAATGTGGGGCTGGGGCGCGCTGGTATTCATGCGCGCGTTCATGGCGAGCGAGGAAGAGAACTGAGAGAGAGAGAGCTGGGCGAGGGCTGGACGTCCTGAAGCCCGCCGGGAAGACTATGCCGGTGCAGGCACCGGCATAGTTTTTACTGCCGCATCGGCTTCCGCTTAGCCGTGCAGATCGCGCAGTGGATGTTCGCTTGCCGGCCACGGGCTTTCGAACATCCGCGCCACGTCGGCGGCGCTCACGTCTTCGATGCGCGCGAAACGCCAGCGCGGCGCATTGTCCTTATCGATGATGCGCGCGCGAATCCCTTCGATCACGTCGCCCTTCTCAAAGCACGTGCGCGTCAGGTCGAGATCGGTGCGCAACACGTCCGCCATCGAACCTTCGGCGCGCGTCACCACTTCCAGCGACACCGCCATCGACAACGGCGAACGCTCACGCAACACGCCGATGATCTGCTCGGCCCATTCGGCGGCATCGCCATCGTTCTCCTGCTCGAGCGACGCGAGTATCCGCGCGACATCGGGCAACGCGAAATGCCGGTCGATCAGCGTACGTGCAGCCGCAAGCGGCGACGCCTCGGGATCCGGCACGACCTGATGCGCGCCGGTCTCGCGCTCGATGCACGCCACCACGTCGGCACCGCGTTCGAACAATTCGCTGCGCAGCGTATCGACTAGCGCGGGCAGCGCCGCGTCGTCGATATAGACGTCGGCGAGACCTGCGTAGAGCGCGTCGGCCGCGCCGATCGTCTCGCCGGTGACCGTCAGATAGCGGCCGAGCGCGCCCGGCGTGCGCGACAGAAACCAGCTCGCGCCGACGTCGGGAAAGAGTCCAATGCGCGTCTCCGGCATCGCCATCTTCGCCGAGTTCGTGACCACACGCAGACCGCCGGTACGATGCGCGCCCTGCGAAATCCCCATGCCGCCGCCCATCACTACGCCGTTCATCAACGCGATATACGGCTTCGGATACGTAAAGATCGCGTGATTGAGCCGGTATTCCTCGATGAAAAACGTATCGCGCACGCCACGTTCGCCGCGCTGCGCCGATTCGTACAGAAAGCGGATATCGCCGCCCGCGCAGAAGGCGCGTGGATGCTGGCTGCGCACCACCACCGCGAGCACGTCGGGGTCTTCGCGCCATTGATCTAGCGCCGCATGCATCGCGCGAATCATGCCGGTCGACAGCGCGTTGAGCGCCTTCGGGCGCTCCAGTTCGATGAAACCGATGCGATTGGCTACGTAAGTCGCGACTTCGTCGCTGAGGGCGGGCGAGGCGGAAATGGACATAGGGAGCGAAGCGCGCTGGCGCGAAGTGAACCGGAACTGAACGTTATCACGCGCTCGCTGCTTTGGGCTTGGCCGGCGCCTGTTTGGGCGATTTGGTGCCGGGTTCGGCGCCTGCTTCAGTGTCAGGTTCGGTGCCGGGTCCGGCGCGTAATTCATCGGTTCGCGGCTCGGCGGTTTTTTTGCGGGCACGTGAGGTTTTGGCGGTGGTTCGCCGCTGCGCTGCCGCCTGCGCTTCTGCTTGCGCTTCTGCCTGCGACTCCTCCGAGGGCCGCGCGCCGAGCCACACGTCGAGCGCGACGCTCACCACCGTTTCAAGTGGCGCGCCCGGAAAAACCGGGCATGTGAGATTGAGCGCGACGATGCCGTGCATGGTCGCCCAGAAAGCCTCGGCCCATACCGCCACGTCTACCGTTGCCGGCAGGCGCCCCGTCGCTTTCAACTCATCGAGTGCGCCGATCATGATGCGCAACGCGGCGCCGCCGGGGTCCTCTTCTGCTTTGAGTGGCGCACCGCTCTCTTCCGCCAGCGGCATGTCGGCCGCCGCACGCGATGTAGCCGGCGCGGCACCGCCGCCGAGCGCGGCGCCGGTGTAGCTCGGATCCTCCATGAAGATCAGCCGGTAGGTTTCCGGATGCGCGACGCCGAACGCCACATAAGCGCGTCCGAGCGCCTTGAGCCGCTCAGCCGGATCGGCGATCTGCGCAAGCGGCACGAAGGTCTCGAGCAATTGCGCATAGCCTTCCGCGCACAACGCCTGAGCGATCTCGTCGCGGCTCGCGAAATGAAGATACAGAGTGGCAGGCGAATATTCGATCGCGTCGGCGATCTTGCGCATCGACAACGCGGCGAAGCCTTCACGCACGACAATGCGCCGCGCCGCATCGAGGATGCGCTCGCGCAGCGCCTGTTTCTGACGGTTTTTTCGTTCGGCGATTCCCATGACGATCATTTTCGTGTTGACAAACTGAAAAGTCAAATTAAACTGAACATCGTTCACTGAACGATGTTCATAAAATATCTCCACATCAGTCTGGTCTACCTGGCGCGCTGGCGCCGTCGCAAGGAGTCGTCATGCAAGCCACAGGAAAAGTAGGATTATTCGGCGCCGCGGGCGCGGCCGGTCAATGCATCGCAACGGCGCTGAGCGCGGCGGGCCGGGACTATCGGGTGGTCGGCCGCTCGCGCAAGCCGCTCGAGGCCGCGTTCGGCCAGGATCCGCACGCGGAAATCGTCATCTGGAATCCGGACGATGCGGCCTCGATCGCCGCAGCCGCGGCCGGTTTGCAGACGGTCATCTATCTGGTCGGTGTGCCCTACGATCAATTCGCCGCGCACCCGCCGCTGATGGAAAAGACCCTCGCCGGCGTGACGGCGGCAGGAGTCGAACGCTTCATTCTGATCGGCACGGTGTATCCGTACGGCCGCGCGCGCGGCAACCCGATCACCGAAAATCATCCGCGCGAGCCGCATACCTTCAAGGGCAAGATGCGGCTCGCACAGGAAAATCTGGTGCTGGCGGCGCACGGCCGCGACGGTCTGTCGACATTGGTATTGCGCCTGCCCGACTTCTACGGTCCGGGCATCGACCGCAGTCTGCTGAACGGCGTGTTCGAAGGCGCCGCGCACGGCAAGCGCGCGCAGATGGTTGGCCCGGTGGACGTGCCGCACGAATTCATTTACCTGCCGGATATCGGGCCGGTGGTCGAGAAACTCACCCGCATGCCCGAAGCCTATGGCCGCTGGTGGCACCTGGCCGGCGCCGGCACGATCACGCAGCGCGAAGTGGCCAGACAGGCGTATGCGCTGGCGGGGCGCGAGCCCAAGTTGACGGTGGCCGGCAAGACGATGTTGCGCGTGCTCGGCCTGTTCAATCCGCTGATGCGGGAACTGGTGGAGATGAATTACCTGATGACGGAGCCCGTGGTGCTTGACGATACGGCCTTGAGTACGCTGATCGGGCCGATCGGCAAAACCTCGTACGAAGACGGTATCCGGCAATCGTTCGCCGCAGCGCGCGAAGCGGCCTCGGCCAGCGCGGCGACAGCCCGAACATCTGCGGGACCCGCTTAAGCCGCATATGCCACTTAAGCTGCGGCCGGGTTTTGCGCGCGCAGCGGTATGTGTCAGTGCGTCAGCCCGCGACGTTGCCAGGCGGAAAGTGGCCGCTCTTGAGCAGCACAGGCGTGCCATTGCTGATCTGCAAATGTTCGCGCGCGACGGCCTCGATGTGCGGACGCCCGGCATCGAACGCGCGCATCCAGCCTTCCAGATTCTCGCTGAATGCGCCGAAGTGATCTTCGAGCGCTTCGACCGAGATCGCGCACGGCACCGGTTCGCCATCCACCAGCGCGGGAAACACAACAGTCAGATTGGAGTCGCGGTAAGCGGGCGCATCCGCGGGAAACCGAATTTCCATGGTCGCCTCATCAGAAGTATCCGGCAGAAGACGGACGCCGGCGCATACAGTCCAGCCTCGGACAACGTCGATATGGTACTCGCGCGGCTGGACCGCGGTCCAGTTTCCCGAGTTGCCCTTCTTCGTGTCGCACGCCGCCATCAGCGGCCTCCGAGCAGGCGGTCGACATACTCACGCGCGGCCTGTTCGACGAAGGCGAGCGCCTCGTCTTCGCTGGCGAAGCGGTGTTCGTCGCCGAGTTCGAGCAAGGTTTCGATCCGGTGCGGATCGTCCGGACCCTGTTGCGCCAGACTCACCGAGCCGACGTAAGTGCCGCTCGCCGCGCTCGCCATATTGGCGCCCGGCGCCGGCGCGTCAGCCACCGGCACGAGGCGCGCGGCAGCGCTGATGTAATAGCCGCGATATGGGCCGCTGACTCGTTCAGCCATCTTCGTTCTCCTCGTTATCAGTTCGTGAGCACGCGCCGCGCGGACGGTTCGCACGCGTGCGCTCGCAATAGATTGGTAAGGCGCGCCGCGCGTCGATAAGTTCTGCGCGCGGATCGATGCCGATCGCAACGCCGAGCTGCACTTGTGGCGCTCGCTTCGGTCGAACAGGATCGTCGACACGGTGTGTACTGACGCAAATTCGAGTCCAGCGAGCGCGATATGGGAAAATATTTTCTGCAAAGCCACGAAGTGCCTGAACCGGATGCGGCAAACAAATGGTTTGCTTACGCCGAAAACCACGGCATCGACATTCCGAAAGCCATCAGCATCTGGGAAGACGCAGCCACCGAAAGCGGCGCGGAAAGCCGCCGGATAATCGGCGCGGCGGGCATCACGATCGAGACGGACGGGCTGTAAGGACACGGCCCTCGCCGTACGTGGCGAGTCATCACGGGCTCCAGACACCCATTTGAAAGGAAACCATCACGATGCATTTCATGACGCACCTGGGCCGCTCCGGCCGCTTCCGACCCCGCCGCGCAGCCCTTGTTCTGGCACGTCTCGCGTCGCGCCTGGCGTCCCTGTCCGCCGCCCTGCCCGCCGCGGTGCTGCTGAGCGCCGGGCTTGGCGGCTGCGCATCGTCGAACACGACTTCGCTGATCAATCTGCCGAACGGCCAGACCGGCTTCGCGGTGAACTGCAGCGGCGCGGACGCCGCCTCCAGCTGGGCCTCGTGCTACGTGCAAGCCGGCAAAGCATGCGGCGCGACCGGCTACGACATCGTTTCGAAAGACAGCGATGAAGGCGGCACGGCGGGCGGCAGCATCACAAACGTCGTATCGGCCAACGTAAAAAACCGTTCGATGATCGTGCGCTGCAAATGACGCGTAAATAACAAGTCAAGTGCAGGCACGTGCAAACGGCCGTGCGCCTGAGCGGAACTCAGTGCGCCTGCATCTTCGAATACATATTCAACACGGCGACGCCCGCGACGATCAGCCCGAGTCCGATGACGGCCGGCACGTCAGGCACCTGCCGGTACATCACGACCGCGACCAGCGTAATCAGCACGATGCCGGCGCCGGACCAGATCGCGTACACAATGCCGACCGGAATGCTCTTGAGCGTGAGCGACAGGCAATAGAACGCGATGCCATAGCCGAGCACCACCACGGCCGCGGGCAGCAGCCGCGAAAATCCTTCCGATGCCCGCATCGCGGAGGTCGCAATCACTTCGGCAACAATGGCAATGGCGAGCAACGCATAAGGAGGCACTCGCATCGCCTCAGGCCTTTGCAAGCGCGAGCTTGCTGTAGTCGTGGCCGAGTTGTGCGCATAGGGCTTCCACCACCAGTTCGTGATCGGCGCGCTGCGGCAAGCCTGAGACGGTGATCGAGCCGATCACGCCGGCGCCCGCCACCGTCAATGGAAACGCGCCGCCATGCGATGCGTATTCCGTGGCCGGCAGGCCGTGTTTGTCCGCGAGCGTGCTGCCTGCCTGCTGCATCTTCAAGCCGATCGCGTACGAACTGCGCCGGAAGTGCGCGACCGTGTTGCTCTTGCGGCGAACCCAATCGACATTGTCGGGCGTCGCGCCGTCGAGGGCGCTGAAGAAGAGCGGCTGGCCGAAGGTGCGCACGTCGATCGCCACCGCGATACCGCGTGCCCTGGCGATCTCATGCAGATACGCACCGAGCTGCCACGCGCGGTCGGCATCGAATTGGGGGAACACCAGTGCTTTTTCCTGAGCGGCAATCGACTGCAGATCGTGAGCGATATTCATGGGGTTCAGAGCAAGGTAAGAGGTGGAGCGCACGCCGTACTACATAACCGCACCGCAAACGAACGGCGCCGCGAAGAGAACCTGAATTCTAGCGCAGCGCCTCATGATGGCCTTCCCGCACACGACGCCGGCCATGCGCGCTGCGACTTCGGGGCCGCGCACGAGGCATTGCGTCGACTGGTTAGAGTCGATCACTTTGCATCGATTGAAGTCCGTTCTTAAATAGCTATTGCGTCGGCATCCGCTTTGTTCTATAATCTTTTCTTCGACGGACGCGGGGTGGAGCAGTCTGGCAGCTCGTCGGGCTCATAACCCGAAGGTCGTAGGTTCAAATCCTACCCCCGCAACCAAGCAGCTGAAGTTATCAGCAAACGTCGATACCAACATCAAAGGCTTGCCCAACCGGCAGGCCTTTTTTGTTTTCCGTCGTGCCTTCGTTCTACCCTTGCGCTGTCAGCCGGATCGCAAACTCCTGGCAAACTCTTCGACACGGGCCTGGCAAACTCTTCGACACGGCGAGTCGCACGGAGCGGCGGTGCTCTGCATGATCGACGATCGATCCTATCGACGCACTTCCTTCGGTTTATCTGTAGTCCAAACAAGATATGCATTTCGCTCGCGGCTATCGTGGCGCGCGGGGACGCGCGCCACGATAGCCGGGCACGCCGCCCGCTGCTCGCCGCCACCAGCGCACCGCCGCTGCCGGACCTCAGAAAATCCCGCCCCAGTGATAAACTCCTATCACCCTTTCTCGTCCCCTTCCTATGAAATTCTGTTCTGTCTGCGGCCACGGCGTCAGCCTGAGCATTCCGCCGGGCGACAACCGCGAGCGCTTCGTATGCGGCAGTTGCGGCACGGTGCACTATCAGAATCCGCGCAACGTGGTCGGCACTGTCCCCGTCTGGGACGACAAAGTGCTGCTGTGCCGTCGCGCGATCGAACCGCGCTACGGCTACTGGACGCTGCCTGCAGGCTTCATGGAAATGGGTGAAACGACGGCTGAAGCGGCCTCGCGCGAGACACTGGAAGAAGCCGGCGCCCGCGTCGAGGTGCAAAACCTGTTCTCGCTGCTGAACGTGCCGCACGTGCATCAGGTGCATCTGTTCTACATGGCGCGCCTGCTCGATCTCGACGTCGCCGCCGGCGAGGAGAGTCTCGAGGTCAAGCTCTTCGAGGAACACGAAATTCCGTGGGACGAGATCGCCTTTCCGACGGTCGGCCAAACCCTGCGCTTTTTCTTCGCCGACCGCGCCGCCGGCAGCTTCGGCCTGCACACGGGCGACATCTTCCGCTCGCTGCGCGAAGGTTGAGCGGCGCGCATGGTTCCCTGGCTTGGGCCTGACGATCCGTTTCCGTCCGTCGAGCGCGCGCTCGGCGCGACGAGCGGCGCGCCTGGTCTGCTCGCCGCAAGCGGCGATCTGCTGCCGTCGCGCCTGATCGACGCCTATCGGCACGGCATCTTCCCGTGGTATTCAGACGGCCAGCCGGTGTTGTGGTGGAGTCCCGACCCGCGCATGATCCTGCGCCCCGCCGAGTTCAAAGTGTCGCCGTCGCTGCGCAAAACGCTCAAGCGCGTGCTGCGTGACGACGCGTGGGAAATCCGCGTCGACCACGATTTCGCCGCCGTGATGCGCGCCTGCGCGCAGGCGCCGCGGCACGGTCAGCGCGGCACCTGGATCACCGCGGACGTGGTCGAGGCGTATTCGTCGCTGCATCGGATGGGCGACGCGCACAGCATCGAAACCTGGTTCGAGGGCAAGCGCGTGGGCGGCTTGTATGGCGTGTCGTTCGGCCGGATGTTTTTCGGAGAATCGATGTTCGCCGACGTCACCGACGCGTCAAAAATGGCGCTCGCCGCGCTGGTCGGGCACTTGCGCCGCCACGAAATAGAAATGATAGACTGCCAGCAGAACACGTCGCATCTGGCGTCGCTGGGCGGTCGCGAGATAGCGCGCAAAGCGTTCATCGCGCATGTTCGCGCGTCTATCGACGCAGCGCCGATTCCCTGGCGCTTCGACAAGACGGTGTTGCTCGATGTAGTCGCGCCGGCGGCGTAACTGACGAACCAGCACGCATCAGGAAGAATCAGGCCGAATCCGGATCCGCTGCCTACCGAACCGCGGGTCACGAGCCGCAAGGCACACCGGGTTTGCATTACCAGAGACGCTTCGAGAGCTGCCAACGTGACTCATCCCAACGAGCTGCCTCTTTCCCCGCTTTCCGCGCTGCAATTTTATGCAACGGCGCCCTATCCCTGCAGTTATCTGGAAGGACGCATCGCGCGCTCGCAAGTCGCCACCCCCAGTCATCTGATCAACTCCGACGTCTACACCGACCTCGTCAAGGCGGGCTTCCGGCGTTCGGGCGTGTTCACCTATCGTCCGTATTGCGACGGTTGCCGCGCGTGCGTGCCGGTGCGTGTGCCGGTCGATCAGTTCGAGCCGAACCGCACGCAGCGGCGCGTCTGGAAAAAGCACGGCGAGCTGGTCGCCACGGTCGCGCCGCTCCATTACGACGAAGAGCACTATGCGCTTTACATGCGCTACCAGTCGGCGCGGCATGCGGGCGGCGGCATGGACCGCGACAGCCGCGATCAATACGAACAGTTCCTGCTGCAAAGCCGGATCAACTCGCGGCTCGTCGAGTTTCGCGAACCGCTGCCGGATCATCCCGAAGCGCCGGGCATCCTGCGCATGATCAGCATGATCGACATCCTCGGCGACGGGCTCTCGTCGGTGTACACGTTCTTCGAGCCGGATCTGCCGCACAGCAGCTTCGGCACCTACAACATCTACTGGCAGATCGAGCAGGCACGCAGCCTCAAGCTGCCCTACGTGTACCTCGGCTACTGGATTCGCGAGAGTCCGAAGATGGCGTACAAGGCGAATTTCCGCCCGCTCGAAGGCTTGCTTGACGGCGCCTGGAAGGTGCTCGATCCGGCGAGCGTCGATCTGCCGCCGGTCGACCTGGCGATCCACGGCAAGCGCGGATCGTTTCGGCCGTAATGGCAGCCGGCGGTGGAGACAGATCCCCGTCCACCCGCCCGTGAGTCTCATTAATGTCTCAAAGCCGGTAAAATAGCAGGTTCCCATTTTCCGGCCGCCCGGCTTCGTCTCGTGTTCAGTTCCCTCTACCCGCTCGTACGCGCCCAACTCTTTCGCATGGACGCGGAAGACGCTCACCACCTCACCTTGCGCCTCCTCGGCGCCGCCGGGCGCGCCGGCCTCGCGGGCATGCTCGCGCCGCGCGTGCCGGATGCGCCGCGCACCGTGATGGGGCTGACGTTCCGCAACCCGGTCGGCCTCGCCGCGGGCCTCGATAAGGACGGCGCCTGCATCGACGGCCTCGCCGCGCTCGGCTTCGGTTTCATCGAAGTGGGCACGGTCACGCCGCGCGCGCAGCCGGGCAATCCGAAGCCACGCATGTTCCGTCTGCCGCAGGCGGGCGCCGTGATCAACCGGATGGGCTTCAACAACGCGGGCGTCGACCAGTTCGTCAAGAACGTGCAGGCCGCGCGCTATCGCGGCATCCTCGGGCTGAATATCGGCAAGAACGCCGATACGCCGATCGAGCGCGCCGCCGAAGACTACCTGTACTGCCTCGAACGCGTGTACCCGTTCGCCAGCTACGTGACGGTCAACATCTCGTCGCCGAATACGAAGAATCTGCGCCAGCTGCAAGGCGCGGGCGAACTCGACGCGCTGCTCGCCGCGCTGAAAGACAAGCAGCAGCGCCTCGCCGACCTGCACGGCAAGCTGGTGCCGCTCGCGCTGAAGATCGCGCCGGATCTCGACGACGAGCAGATCAAATCGATCGCCGATACGCTCCTGCGCCACCAGTTCGAAGGCGTGATCGCCACCAACACCACGCTGTCGCGCAGCGCCGTCGCCGGCATGCAGTACGGCGACGAAGCCGGCGGCCTGTCGGGCAAGCCGGTGTTCGACGCGTCCAACGAGGTGATCCGCAAGCTGCGCGCGGAAGTCGGCGAAACGGTGCCGATCATCGGCGTGGGCGGGATTTTCTCGGGCGACGATGCGCGCGCCAAGCTGGCCGCCGGCGCCTCGCTGGTGCAGCTCTACACCGGTTTCATCTATCGCGGACCGGCGCTGGTGGCCGAATGCGCACAAGCGCTGCGCTAACGTCCACGTCCACGTCCACGTCCACGTCCGTAATATAGACATAAACAAACGGTATTTAGGTTTCGATAGTCTGCTTTGTTATGCTTTTGTCTGTTAAAACGCCAATCGAATAAAAGGAACACGATGAAATCTGGCTTGCTGAAGAAGATCGTCATGGCCGGCCTGATCGGCGCGTCGTTCACCGCGGTGAGCGCCGCCCACGCGGACGACCTGCTCGACCAGGTCAAGCAACGCGGCACGCTGCGCGTCGGTCTCGAAGGCACCTTCCCGCCGTTCAACTCGAAAGCGCCATCGGGCGAACTGGTCGGCTATGACGTCGACGTGGCGAGAGCCGTCGCCGCGAAACTCGGCGTGAAGCCGGAATTCGTCACGACCGAATGGAGCGGCATCATTGCCGGTCTGCAGGCGGGCAAGTTCGACGTGATCGTCAACCAGGTCGGCATCACGGACGCCCGCAAGCAGGCGCTCGACTTCTCGCCGGCTTATACGTACTCGGCCGCGCAGCTGATCCAGCGTAAGGACGACACGCGCCAGTTCAAATCGCTCGACGATCTGAAGGGCAAGAAGCTCGGCGTCGGTCTCGGCACGAACTACATGGACATGGCGAAGTCGGTGCCGGGCATCGACGTGAAAACGTATCCGGGCGCGCCCGAGTATCTGCGCGATCTGGCCACCGGCCGTCTGGACGCGGCGCTCAACGACCGCCTGATGCTCGCGTATCTGATGAAGAATTCGCAGTTGCCGCTGCGCACGGGCGCCACGGTCGGCGCGGGCAACCCGTCGGGCATTCCGTTCAAAAAGGGCAATCCGAAGTTCGCCAAGGCGATCGACGACGCGATGACCCAGCTCGAAGCGGACGGCACGTTCACGAAGATCTCAGACAAATGGTTCGGCATCGACGTCAGCAAGCCGATCCGGTAAAGCGCGTTTGATGAAACGAAGGGCGGCATCGTCAATGATGCCGCCCTTCGCTTTTTGATCGTTCGCGTCAGGTTCAGCCGGGGGCATTCGCCTCTTCCGCCAAAGTTTATGATGTGCGCTTTGCCGCGCCAACCAGACCTTCGCCACCGCTCATGTCCACCACTTCCCTGCTCGTCCAATCGCTTCCTGTGCTCGCACAGGGCGCCGTCCTGACGGTCAAGTTCGCGGTTCTGTCGATGATCTTCGGCCTCGTCGCCGCCGCCGTGCTCGCGGTGATGGGCATCAGCCACAGCCGCGTGCTGAACTGGAGCGCGCGCGTCTACGTGAGTGTGTTCCGCGGCACGCCGCTGCTGGTGCAGATCTTCGTGATCTATTACGGTTTGCCGAGCCTCGGCATCTCGCTCGATCCGACGCCGGCCGGCGTGATCGCATTGTCGGCGAACGTGGCGGCGTATCTGTCGGAAAGCATGCGCGGCGCGATTCTCGGCATTCACAAGGGCCAGTGGCTGGCCGCTTACAGCCTCGGCCTGTCGCGGCGGCAGACGCTGCGCTACGTGATCGCGCCGCAGGCGTTGCGCATCGCCGTGCCGAGCCTGTCGAACAGCTTGATCAGCCTGATCAAGGATACCTCGCTGGTGTCGGTGATCACCGTGACCGAACTGCTGCGCAGCGCGCAGGAGGTCATTGCGTCGACCTATCAGCCGCTGCCGCTGTATCTCGCGGCAGCCGCGGTCTACTGGGTGCTGTGCCAGGTGCTGGAATGGGTGCAGCGCCGGTATGAACGGCGCCTTGCGCTGCCGTCGCGGCACTGAGCACCCATTCCTCGCCGCTTGTTGGCTGGATTGCTGGATCGTTGGCGGGCTTAACGGCTGGCGACGGACGACGCAGCATCCAGCGACGCGCCGAAGCGTTCGAAACGCGGCAGGTAGAAGTGATCCGGGTCGAGCGAAAACGCGACGTGACGCGTGCGGCCCATCAATTCCTTGCGCGGAAAGAAGCCGAAGTAACGCGAGTCGGCGCTGTCGTCTCGATTGTCGCCGAGCATCAGATACTCGCCTTGCGGCACCACCACCGGCCCGAACGAGTTGCGCGGACTCGGCGCTTCGGGCGAGAGCCGCACCGCATGCGCGACGCCGTCGAAGCGTTCGGTCAGATAGTCGCCGGGGGACGCGACATCGCCCGGCAGCGGCTTGAGTTGCAGCGGCCGATAATCGGCCCGCACGCCGTTCACGTACAGCACGTTGTCGCGCATCGCGACGCGGTCGCCGGGCAAACCGATCAGGCGCTTGACGATCAGCTCATGCGCCGACGACGAATCGATCGTGACGATATCGCCGCGCTGTGGATCGTGCAGATGCGCGATCGCGATGTGGGTCAACGGTACGCGCAGATCGTAGGCCATCTTGTCGACGAAGATCCGGTCGCCTTCGCGGATCGTCGGCAGCATCGAGCCGCTCGGCACGACGTTCCAGTCGGCCACGGCACTGCGGAACAGCACCATCAAGAACAGAAACGCGACGAGGCTTTTGTTGTCGCGCCACAATTTTCCAAACATGCGCATTGAAGGCGGCTCCGGTGGAAGGTGTTCGAAAGCTGCGGCCGTGCAGGCACTCAAGCAACCACGTTGTGTTCGAGTCCGCATGGCCGCTGCGAATCGTACCACTGCCACTGGCAGCAACGCCGCCGACCCGGCGACCCCTCATGCGCGATTCGTGCGCTACTCGTGCGCTACTCGTGCACTACTCGTGCGCGATTCATGCGCCCCTCATGCGCGCATCATTCGCCGGCGAATCTGAGCCCCAACGCCGCGCGCGCCGCGTCGGCCATCGCGATCATCTGCAACGACGTGGCGTACGGCATCAGCGGGCTTTCCAGGCGGCCGGCGCGAATCAGTTCGCAGAAGTGCGCGGTCTCATAGTTCAGACCGCCGCCTTCGAACGGCTCGTCGAGTTCGACCACGCGGCCGTCGGCGTAACGGATCGTCGCGCGCGACGGGTTCCACCACGGTTCGTGGATCGTCACGTGGCCGCCCTTCGCCATCAGCAGCGCGTCGCCCTTGCCGTGCAGATCGAGGCCGCAAAACAGCTGCGCGATGCCGCGCTCGTGCTGGCTATTCAGGCTTGCAAAGGTATCGACGCCGGTGGTCCCGAGCCGTCCGAGCGTCTGCACGTCGCGCGGTGCGCCGAGCCAGTCGACCGCCAGAAACATCTCGTAGATGCCGATGTCGAGCAACGCGCCACCCGCATGCTCGAACGACAGCGACGGATGATCGTCCGGCACGCCCGGCACTGAACAGCCGGCGCGCACGAGACCCACCTCGCCGATCGGCTCGGCATCAAGATGCGCGCGCAACTTTCTGTAGAGCGGATAAAACGGCGGCTTCATCGCCTCCATGAAGAGCCGTTGCGCGGCCCGCGCGGCGCTCAGCACGCGCTCGAGCTGCGCTGCGTTGATGGTGGCGGGCTTTTCGCACAGCACGTGCAGACCGGCTTGCAGCGCGGCGATCGCGTACTCCGCGTGGCTGTCCTGGACGGTGGCGATATAGAGCGCGTCGATGCCGCTTGCGAGCAGCGCGTCGAAACTCGCGCAGACCTCGCCACCGAATTCCCCAGCGAAGGCGGTGGCCGGTCCGGCGCGGCGCGACCACAACGCGGTCAGTTGCGCTTGCGGTACATGGGCGAGGCCTTGAGCGAACCGACGGGCGATGCGGCCCGTCCCGACGATCCCCCAGCGAATCACGGCGTTCCCCGCGGGGGTTTGTTCCATGGCGATTGTCATCGTTCCTTCGAGTCCGTGCAGTTCAGAACAGGCGCTATTGTCGCGCATGCCGCACGCTTATGCGTAGACATGCCGCCGCGCCGCTCGATCTGACACACAGTCCCGCCGGTCCCGCAGGCAATCGAATCAGACAGTGGCCGATGCGCCGCCGCAGCAGCCACCCTCAGCCGCGTACCGGAGGTATCGATGCAAAGGTACTGCCGATCTCGTCCGTGGAGAAGTCGATCATCGCCAGCGAAGCGAGTTCCGCTTCCTTCGGATCGCGCCGTTCGATCGCCTCGACCACGCGTTGATGCGTGTCGATGGCCTTCTCCCAGAAACCTTCCTTCTGGTTGACTATGGAGTTGACGGTGGAAAGCGCGCCGCGAATGATCGCCGCCATCTGCTTGAAGAACTGATTGCCACTGGCGACGACGATGCGCGTATGAAACAGCTCGTCGGCATCCTGATAGCCGGACTCCGCCGGGCGGATTGCACGGAACGCTTCGAAGGCCTCGCGAATCGCCGCGATGTCGGCTGCACTGCCGCGCGCGGCCGCCTGCGCCGACGCGCGCGGTTCGATCAGGATGCGAAACTCGATCACGTCGCGCAGAAACAGCGGATCGGGCTTCGCGCGAAAGCGCCAGTTCACGACGTCCTCGTCGATCATGCGCCAATCGCTCATCGGCCGGATGCGCGTGCCGATCTTCGGCCGCACGTCCAGCATGTCGCGCGCGAGCAGCATCGAGAGCGCCTCGCGCATCACGGTCCGACTGACGTCGAACTCCTTCGACAGCACATCCTGCGGTGGCAGGATCGCGCCGTATTTTTCTTCGACGATGCCCGTGACGAGCCCGTCCATGACCTTGCTCACCAGCGATCGATCCTTGTTTGCCTGTTCCATGACACTCTCCCCGAAGCGGTGTTTGCCCCCGCGTAGCCTGTTGATCAAGCAGCCCTCGTGTGTCGTTTTTATATGCGTATTGATTCTTCTACGATACGTTGCTAGCTTCAAACCAGTTGCGCCAGTTGGGACACTTCCTGACAGGGTTATCCCTCTGAAGAATTGTTTCGTCCGTGTAACGCAGCATGGTTTGACGGGCCATAAGCTTGCGTCACAAGCGTGCCTGCGTTGCCAAATTTGCATCGTGCGAAGACGCACGTAGTGAGACGAATAGGCGAATCCGCAACATCCGACGGGTGCGGACAAGGCAGATGCGCGAGGCACGAACGGATTTAAGCAAATCTGCAACGACGATCCGCTCAGCAGGCGCTCGTTGCGACCGACGCGTAACGCCCGCCAAAAAAGATCAGCGGCTCGTGTTCATCCAGTGAGAACATCCGCACTTCGCCGACGAGCAGCGTGTGATCGCCGCATGGATGGCGGTCCACCATCCGCGCCGCAAAGCGGGCCGCCGCGTGTTCGAGCAACACCACGTCCGGTAAGCCGTCGACCGGCGCGAAGCGGGGCGCGAGCCAGATCTGTGGCTCGCCGGCGAAGTGCCGGCGGTGCGGCTCCTGCGCGTCGGAGAGCACGCTGACGCCGAACAGCGCGCTCTCCATCAGCCGCTCGTGCATCACCGGACTTTGCTGGTTGAACGAACCATCGGCGAAGTCCGTGAGACGGCGCACTTCTCCAGCATTGATTCGATGGCCGCCGCGGTCGCCGAACTGCATCAGGCGAAGGCGGCAGCATGAACGCCCCGCTGCTGGACGCTGCCTCGGCGATGCCCGAGGAAGCCGCCACCACCGCACCGGCCGTGCGCGGTGCACGGCGCCTCGTTGAATTGCGGCGGGTTTGTTTCGTCTGCGCAATGGCGCGATGCCTGCACACTGACCGGCAGCGTGCGCGTGCCGCATGCCGAACGCAGGTGGCCGCATACGCATGGTGAACCGCGTGCCGTGCGGTCGAACTGGCGCCGAACCGTCCGGTTGCCGTGCCGCTCATCCCCTCGGCCCAACTCGTTGCGCACGCATCGAACCCGGTGTCGCTCCTGGCGTCGAACCCGGCGTTTAAACCTGACGCAACATGCGCGATACCCGCCGGCAAGGTGCGCGCGATCAATGCGATTTCCGCCACGTTCTACGGTTGACTGTCGTCCACGATCTAGACTCCCCTTCGCAATGCGCGTAAAGCCTTGTACCGCACGCATTCGTCTGTTTGTTTTCGCGCGCCACTGTTGGTTTTTCAGCGACTTTCCCGCCGCCAAAAAGGCGATCCGCACGACACCGTACGCCATGTATGGAACACATCTGAATCAATTTCAGCACATTTCGGACGCCTCGCTGAAACACGCCTGCAAAGGCTGTTTCGCCACTGCGGCGCCTTCCGGAGAACCGCTCGCCGCGGCTGCTAATCCAATCCGATCAAGGACTTGTGCCGAATAAAGAGATTGAGCGGTGGCATTGTCCGGGTCCGGCGCGCTGTACAGATTTGAAACAAAAAGCCACATTTCGCGTCGCGCACCGTTAAGGTCAGCTTCGCCGCGCCGCATCGGTTCTCGTTTCCCCCAGGGCTGGCACGCTCCTCGCTAAAGAGCTAGCGCGACACGGCGCCGCCGCGCACGAGATCTACAAGAACGGCGGCGGCGCGCAAGGCCATACGGGGCCGTTCCTGCGCATCCTTCGCTGCCCGCCAGGCAGCCGGTTGTCTCAATGGATGCAGGCATCGGATCAAAAAACAAGGAGTCGCGAGTGCGTGGCTTCAAGCGAGGACCGATCATGTTGACACTTCAATCAGACCTGCATGGCAACCATTTGCTCGGCGCCTTGCCGTCCCACGAATGGCAAGCGCTTGCTCCTCACCTCGAACTGGTCCATCTGCGCACCGAGCAGTTGCTGTGCGACTCCGGCCAGCGCATCCATCACGTCTACTTCCCGACCACCGCCATCATCTCGATGCTCTCGACGATGGAAGACGGCAGCTCGGTCGAAATCGCCGCGGTCGGCCGCGAAGGCATGACCGGCGTGCCGGTGCTCACGGGCGGCGAAACCATGCCGAACCGGGTGCAGGTGCAATGCGCCGGCTTCGCCTACCGGATGAGCGCACAGGCGCTCAAGCAGCAATTCGCCCGCTCCGACTTCCTGCGCCGCCTGATGCTGCTGTACATGCACGCCCTGCTCACGCAGGTCGCGCAAACGGCGGCCTGCAATCGCCACCACGCGCTGAACAAGCAGCTGTGCCGGTGGCTGCTGATCGAAGTGGACAGAGTCGCGTCGAATGATCTGACGGTCACCCAGCAACTGATCGCCGACATGCTCGGCGTGCGCCGCGAAGGCATCACCGAAGCGGCCGGCAAGCTGCACGACGAGGGTTTGATTCATCACAGCCGCGGCCATATCAAGGTGCTCGACCGCAAGGGTCTCGAAGCGCGCGCCTGCGAATGCTACGGCCTCGTCAAGCGCGAGTTCGACCGCCTTCTGCCGCGTCTGCGTCAGGCTGAAACCGTCGAGTAAGCGCCGTACCTGTCAGATTACCGGGCTAACCAATATGTTCAGGAATACTGCTCGATGTCTCGACACACTCTTTGTGATTGCGGGCGGCCTGCTCGCTCACTGGATGCGCTTTTCGACGCCGATTGCGTTGACGGACACCGAGCGTCTCCTGATCGCCTTCAACTGCGTGCTCGTGCTGCTGCTGTTTCCCGGCTTCGGCGTGTATGAAACGTGACGCGGCAAAGCGCTGGCGGCCATGCTCGCGCATCTCGAACACGCACCGCAAGCCGGTTTCAAACCAGTCTGCATGTTCGACACGGGCGCCGAAGGGATCAAGCCGGGCATCACCGGCTGGGCTCAGGTGAACGGCTATCGCGGCGCCACCACCAAGGTCGAAAAGATGGAGACGCGCGTCAAGTTCGATCTTTTCTATATCCACAACTAGTCGTTCTGGTTCGACATGAAGATCGTGTTCATCACGGTCTTCAAAGGCTTTGTCAACCGGAACGCATTTTGAACACGCCACCTCGGGAAGCGCTCGTGAAAGTCTCCGTGATCGTGCCGACCTACCGACGCTCCGCCGATCTGGCGCGCTGCCTCGCGGCACTCGATGCGCAGCGGCGCCGCGCCGACGAGGTGCTCGTGATCGCGCGTCACGACGACCACGCGACGCTCGACTGGCTGCGCACCCGCGCAGCGAGACGGCCCGACGCGCGCTTGTGGATCGTACTGGTGCGCACGCCCGGCGTGGTGGCCGCCTACAACCTGGGGCTGGAAAGCGCCAGCGGCGACGTGCTCTGCTTCACCGACGACGACGCCGCGCCGCATCCCGACTGGATCGAGCGGATCGCCGCCGCGTTCGAAAACGACGCCTCGCTCGGGGGCTTGGGCGGACGCGACATCGTGGATGAACGCAACGGCATTCTGCAGGGGCAGAAGCCGCGCGTGGGACTGGTGCGCTGGTATGGCCGCGCGATCGGCAATCACCATATCGGCCATGGCGCGGCCCGCGAGGTGCAGGTGCTCAAGGGCGTGAACATGGCGTTTCGCCGCGAAGCGATCGGCTCGCTTCGCTTCGACCGGCGTTTGCGCGGCACCGGCGCGCAGGTGCACTGCGAAATGGCCTTCAGCCTCGACGTGCAACGGCGCGGCTGGGCCCTGATCTACGACCCGTCGCTGCTGGTGGAGCATTTCCCGGCCCGGCGCAGCGACGAAGACCAGTGCTACGCCTTCAACGACGCGGCTTTCTATAACGCGTCATTCAATCTCCGACTCATCATGTGCGAATACCTGAGCCCACCTGGCCGATGGGCGTTTGTCGCTTACTCGACGCTGATCGGCGATCGCGCGGACCCGGGGTTCCTGCGCGCATTGTCGCTGGCATTCGGGAGCGGCGGCGCGGCACTCGCGTTTCGCAAATGGCGGGTTGGTTTACGCGCAATGCGCGGGGCATGGCAGGAGGCGGCACGCTGACCGATCAGCGCATCGCTTCACGCGAGGGACCACCAAATGAATAGGCACGCGTTTCAGTTCGGACGAAACGCAAGCGAGGTGGTGCTCGCTACGCCGTCCTTAAAGAAACGCGCTGACGTCGGTATGAAAACGCACCGCCAGCGCCTTCGCGACCTTCTTGCTGATGGCGCGGCGGCCCGCGAGAATATCGCTGACCACAGTGGGCGATGCGATCCCCATCAGATCCTTTTGCTTGAGTCCATGCGTTTCGAGCAGATGCCGCAGCACCTCGCGCGGCTCCGCTTTCGGGATCGTCACATTGCTGGTTTCCCAGTTCCCGATCAGGTCGGTGACGATCGCAAACAGATCGGCAAGCGGATCTTCTTCGTTGCCGTTCAGATGGTCGGAGAGAGAGTTGGCCAGCCGGACCATCTTCTGATAATCCTGCTCGCTGCGAATGGGTGTGAGAGACAACTGGCTTTGCAGCGCAGCCCAGGTCTGAGCGATGTCGGGAAAAGATCCCGGGAGGCGATCGGCATTCATGACTTTAAATTCTTCCTCGTCCAAAGGTCGTATTCCGCATACGTCAATACGTGACGAACGAATAACGACTGCCTGTTGTAGTGAATCGCCGCGACGATCCGGTAACGGTTGCCGCCCACATCGAACACTGTGTATTGCGGCGGCACGTAGTCCACGCCGACGAACGTCTGCTTCAGGTCGTTATAGCCATACGCGAGGCAAGCCTGCGCCAGCGAGTACCACGTCAACAGCGCACTGCGCGCGCCCGGATGCCTTTTTATAAAGTCCAGCAGGACGCTCGCCCGCCGCCGCGATTGTGCGCGTCACTTCGCACATGAAGGCGCGCCGGAACACCGCAGCCGAAAAGCGCTCGGCATTCGCACGGCACGCCGCCGGTGTGATCTGTTCACGCTGGCGTTCAAAGCGGTCGATCGCGTCGAGTACCGACACGACCGTTTGGCGTGCGAAATGCACTCCGGTAGGATGCGCCTCGCCGATCGGCACCACCGTTTCGAGCGCCCCGCCCTTGCCGAACGCGATCACCGGCGTGCCGCATGCCTGCGCTTCGAGCATGACGATGCCGGAGTCTTCTTCGGCGGCGAACACGAAAGCTCTCGCGCGCTGCATATGATCGCGGAGAACCGTGAATGGCTGATTGCCGAGGATCCTCACATTCGGACCGGCCCTGGCGCGAATCGCCGCCATCTCCGGACCGTCGCCGATCACGACCAGCTTGCGGTGCGGCGTCGCGGTAAAGGCTTCCACGATCAAGTCGATACGCTTGTACGGCACCATCCGCGAGGCGGTCAGATAGAAGTCTTCTTTGTGCGCGCGCATTTCGAACTTGTGCACGTCGACGGGCGGCGGAATCACTGCCGCATCGCGCCGATAGGCTTTCATCATGCGGCGCGCGACGAACTGCGAATTGGCGATCAACCGGTCGACGCCGTTCGCCGAATGCGAATCCCAGCCGCGCAGATAATTCAGCAGCATACGCGCGGCCCACGAGCGCGGCCCGCGCGTCAATTTCGCTTCGCGCAGATACTGGTGCTGCAGATCCCACGCGTAACGCATCGGCGAATGCACATAGCTCACGTGCGTCTGATCGGGGCCGACCAGCACGCCTTTGGCTACCGCATATGAACTGGTGATAACGAGGTCGTAGATCGACAGATCGAACTGTTCGATCGCGAGCGGCATCAGCGGCAGATACGCGCGATAGCGGCGCTGCGCAAATGGCAGGCGCTGGATGAACGAGGTCGTGACGGGTTTGCCGCCGAGCGGCCTGCGGTCTTCGAGAAAGTCGACGAGGCTGAAAAGATCCGCATCGGGAAAGCACGCGATGATCTGTTCGAGCACTTTTTCCGCGCCGTCGCGTGCGACGAGCCAGTCGTGCACGATCGCCACTTTCATAGTCTCGTTACCTATAGAAACAGCCCATGTCCATAGGATCGAGTGTAGGTGGCGCGTCGTTGGCCGTGCGTGCGCATGACCACATTCGACGCGCGACAGTCCGCGAATAATTAAGACTCGCCATTCGCCTCCTGCGAAGCAGGCACGCTCAATTAATTCGCCTTCCTATTCGACCGACGATCGACGTCTCTCCGCTCACCCATTCATTGCCGCTCGTTCAGCCAGCCTTGCCCGATACGCCCGCGACACCGTCAACACCCGTGGCATCCACAGCGCTCGCGATGCCGAGCGTGCTATTCGTCGATCAGAGCGGCCAGCTCGGCGGCACTGAATTCGCGCTGTTGCAACCGGCGCGTTGCGCGCCGAGCCGGCACTGGCGCAGCGCCTCGCGAAGCAGGCGCTCGCCGATGCGCAACACGAGTTTTCGGTCGAGCAGTATCTGCAACGGATGACGCAGGCCATCGCACAGGCCGCGCGCTAAAACCAGTTCAGGCGCGCGGCTGCATAAGGGTGGTCTTGCTTAACCCTTGCGGTACTCGATCGTCTCGACGCCGGTATCGGTGCCGAGCAGGCACAGATCCGCGCCGCGGCCGGCGAAGAGACCCACCGTCACCACGCCCGGCCATGCGTTGATGTGCATTTCCAGCGTGCGCGGATCGCTGATCCGCAGACCTTTGACGTCGAGAATCTCGTTGCCGTTGTCGGTGATGAACGGCACGCCTTCTTTCGTGACGCGCACCACCGGCACGCCGCCGAGCGCCGTGACGCGGCGGCCGATCGCGGTGCGCGCCATCGGCACGACTTCGATCGGCAGCGGGAAGTTGCCGAGCGTGTCGACCAGCTTGCTGGCATCGGCGATGCAGACGAACACGTCCGACACCGACGCGACGACTTTCTCGCGCGTCAGCGCGCCGCCGCCGCCCTTGATCATCGCGCCGCTGCGGTCGATTTCGTCGGCGCCGTCCACGTATACCGGCAGCGAATCGATTTCGTTCAGGTCGAGCACCTTGAAGCCATGCGATTGCAGGCGCGCGGCGGTGGCGAGCGAGCTCGACACCGCGCCGCGATAACGGGTCTTGTCGACGGCCAGCGCGTCGATGAAACAGTTCGCGGTGGAGCCGGTGCCGACGCCGATCACCGCGCCTTCGGGCACGTTGGCGTTCACGTAGTCGGCGGCGGCCTGGCCGACCAGTTGCTTGAGTTCGTCTTGAGTCATGGGAAAGGCAGGCGAGCAGTAAAAACGCCAAGTTTACCGGAGTGGCATGCGGGCGCCGGATTTATCGGGCAGATGCGCGGCGAAGCGGCGAGGCAGCCTGGTACTGGCGGTTGATGGGAGATGGGGGCGTCGAACCCGCGGCTTTGCGCCGAAGCCGGCTCGACGCCTCTTCAGTCTACTTCTTGACGGACCGCTGACGCACCGCTTCGAACAGGCACACGCCGCTCGCCACGGAGACGTTCAGGCTCTCGACCGTACCGGCCATCGGAATCTGCATGACCACGTCGCAGGTATCGCGCGTGAGGCGCCGCATGCCCTCGCCTTCGGCACCCATCACGAGAGCGACCGGACCGTCCAGTTCCGTCTCGTAGAGGCTCTGGGTCGCCTCGCCGGCCGTGCCGACCACCCACACGCCCGCTTCCTTCAATTCGCGCAGAGAGCGCGCCAGATTCGTGACGGTGATGTAAGGCACCGTATCGGCCGCGCCGCTCGCCACCTTGGCGGCCGTCGCGTTCAAACCCACCGCGCGATCGCGCGGCGCGATCACCGCGTGCGCGCCGGCGGCATCGGCGACGCGCAAGCAGGCGCCCAGATTATGCGGATCGGTCACGCCGTCCAGCACGAGAATCAACGGCGAACCGTTGATGCCGTCGAGCAGTTCGGCCAGGTTCTGCGCGAGCGGCATGTCGCTCGCGCGTGCGACCACGCCCTGGTGGCGCTCGGTATGCGCGAGGCCCCACAGACGCGTTTCATCGGCGGCGATCAGACGCACGCCGGCTTCCTTCGCCGCGTGCAGGAATTCGGTCATGCGACGGTCTTTGCGCGTCTGGTCGTAATAAACCTCTTCGACCGTCGACGCGTCGTGCCGCATACGCGCGGTCACTGCGTGGAAACCGTATAGAACCTTGAGACGTGCCATGACTGAAACAACCTTTGATTGAGCGCGCCTTTCATGCGCGCTGCTGTGATGAATACGACTTTGAGTGCAACCCGAATGCCAGCTGAATGCGGCCCGAGTACGAACCCGGTACGACGCGGGGCAAGACGAAATGCAGACCGCGCGCAACCGGTACATGCCGACGTACCCGATGCGCGCGGTTCAACCACCCTGCGGCTTCAGCGCTTCTTGCGCGACTGCGGTTTCGACGCCGATTTGGCCGTTGCGCCGCCATGCTTTTTCGCTGCGCCGCGCGCGGCGCGCGCTTCCTTGACAGCCGCGGTCTGCGCCGGTGCGGCCTTCTTGCGCCGCCCGCTCGCGCCGGCCGCGCCACCCGCCATGCCGTCAACCGGCGGCAACGGACGCACGCGCGCGCCGCCGTTCTCGCCGGAAACTTTGTCGGCCGGCGCCGGACGACCTGTCGGCGACTTGATCGGCGTATCGCGCACGAGGCGGAAGTCG
This sequence comes from Paraburkholderia sp. FW306-2-2C-D06C, assembly GCF_058781505.1. NCBI lineage: Bacteria > Pseudomonadati > Pseudomonadota > Betaproteobacteria > Burkholderiales > Burkholderiaceae > Paraburkholderia > Paraburkholderia sp. FW306-2-2C-D06C. The sequence continues at coordinate 34,882 of NZ_JBYSWU010000009.1, forward strand.
ATCTTGCGTGCATCGAGATCGACGCGGCTCACCTGCACCCGCACACGATCCGACAGACGATAACGAATGCCGGTGCGCTCGCCGCGCAGCTCGTTCTTGATCTCGTCGTACTGGAAGTAGTCCGAGCCCAGTTCGGTAACGTGCACGAGGCCTTCGATGAACAGCGCGTCGAGCTGCACGAAAATGCCGAACGACGTCACGCCGCTCACCATCCCGCCATACTCTTCGCCGAGCTTGTCGCGCATGAAATAGCACTTGAGCCACGCTTCGACGTCGCGCGATGCTTCGTCGGCGCGCCGCTCGTTGGCCGAGCAATGCAGACCGAGTTCTTCCCAGATCGCAACGTTGTTCGCACGGGCACGGCCGCGCTTTTCTTCGTCGGCCTGCTGCATCGCGCGGGCTCGCGGCGAGAGCGCCGTATTCAACTCGACGCCGTGCGGCGCTTCCGGCTGATACTTGCGGCCTTGCAGGATCGCGTAGATCGCGCGGTGCGTCAGCAGGTCAGGATAGCGGCGAATCGGGCTCGTGAAGTGCGCATACGCCTCATACGCGAGACCGAAGTGGCCGATGTTGTCCGGGCTATAGACGGCTTGCTGCATCGAGCGCAGCAGCATGGTCTGCATCATCTGCGCGTCGGGCCGTTCGCGGATCTGCGCCATCAGCGCGGCGTAATCGCTCGCGTGCGGCGCGTCGCCGCCGCCGAGCGACAGGCCCATGCCGCGCAGGAAAGTGCGCAGGTTTTCGAGCTTTTCGGCGGTCGGCCCGGCATGCACGCGGTACAGACCCGGATGCTTATGACGCTTGAGGAAGTCGGCCGCGCAGACGTTCGCCGCCAGCATGCACTCCTCGATCAGCTTGTGCGCGTCGTTGCGGGTGCGCGGCACGATCTGCTCGATCTTGCCCTGCGCATTGCAGACGATGTAGGTTTCCGTGGTATCGAAGTCGATCGCACCGCGCTTCTGGCGCGCGGCGAACAGCGACTTGTACACGCCGTACAGATTCTGCAACTGCGGCAGCAAGGCGGCGCGGCGCGCGGCTTCGGGGCCCTTGGTGTTCTTCAGCACCGCGGCCACTTCCGTATAGGTCAGCCGCGCCACCGAGTGCATCACGCCCGGATAGAACTGATACCCCTTCACTTCGCCGCGCGCGGTGACGATCATGTCGCACACCAGCACGCAACGGTCGACATTCGGGTTCAGCGAGCACAACCCGTTCGACAGCTTCTCCGGCAGCATCGGAATCACGCGGCGCGGGAAATAGACCGAGGTGCTGCGTTCGATCGCGTCGGCATCGAGCGCGCTTTTCGGGTGCACGTAGTGCGAGACATCCGCGATCGCGACGATCAGGCGGAAGCCTTCGCCGCGGCCCACCTGAATCGGCTCGCAGTACACGGCGTCGTCGAAGTCGCGGGCGTCTTCGCCGTCGATCGTGACGAGCGGCACGTCGCGCAGGTCGATGCGATGACGCGCGTCGACCGGACGGACTTCGTCGGGCAGCCTGGCGGCTTCATCGAGCGCGGCCTGGCCGAATTCGTGCGGCACGCCGTACTTGCGCACCGCGATTTCGATTTCCATGCCGGGGTCGTCGATATCGCCGAGCACTTCCACCACGCGGCCGAGCGGCTGCGAATGGCGGCTCGGGAAATCAGTCAGCTCGACCACCACCACCTGGCCGACCTTGGCTTTCTTGGTGTTCTGCGTGATCAGAATGTCGTGGCCGATGCGCTTGTCTTCCGGCGCGACGATCAGCGCGCCGTTCTCGTTGAGCAGCCGCCCGATCACACGCTTGTTGGCGCGATCCGTGACCTCGACGATGTGCCCTTCCGGACGCCCGCGCCGGTCATAGCCGACAATGCGCGCGAGCACGCGGTCGTTGTGCATGACCTTCTGCATCTCGCCGGTGGGCAGAAACAGATCGTCCTGGCCGTCGTCGCGCACGAGAAAACCGTAGCCGTCGCGATGGCCTTGCACACGGCCGGCGACGAAGTTCGACGGATGGGTCAACTGATAGAGATTGCGCTGATCGAGCCGGATCTGGCCGTCGCGCTCCATGGCGCCGAGGCGCTTGAAAAATCCTTCGCGCTCCTGGCGCTTGATCGACAAGGCTTCGGCGATGTCGTTCGCGGCAAGCGGCGCTTCACTCGTGCGCAAAACGCCCAGGATTTCTTCGCGGCTTGGAATCGGATACGGAAATTTGCTCAAGGGCTTGTCGATGATTTTTTCTCGTTGCATGGACGTCGGTCGGCGATGTGACTCGGCTTAAGAAGCGCTTGGGTTGCGCTCAAGTTGCACTTGCGATTGCACTGGAATGACTGCTCGGGTCTGGCTCGTTCAAGTCTGAGTCCGACGGGCGTGTGCACCGTGCCAACGAACTACTGCGAGGCATTCTAACACCCGTCTAGCGCGCCACGCGGCGCGTCAATAGTTGCCGCGAGCCGCGTGCAGTCTGGCTGCCGCGCTGTTTAAGCGGGTTTTGAGAAACGCTTGACAGCCCTGAATCTGTCGCTATAATGGCGTTCTTTGCTGTTCATCACCTGCCCAGGTGGCGAAATTGGTAGACGCACTAGGTTCAGGTCCTAGCGGTGGCAACACTGTGGAGGTTCGAGTCCTCTCTTGGGCACCAGATTCAAAAGTAAAGCCGCCTTCGGGCGGCTTTACTTTTTGTGTGAAGGCTCGTGATCGGATTGATTGATATTCGGATCATGAGTTTGCAGGACGGTCGTGGATGATTGGCGAGCTTGCTTCGCTGTCCGACAGCCGAACGGTTCGATGAAGCGATGTTGCAAGTAGGGATTGACACACTGCATCATCCCGTTAAAATAGCGGTCTAGCTTGAAAACGTGCCCAGGTGGCGGAATTGGTAGACGCACTAGGTTCAGGTCCTAGCGGTGGCAACATCGTGGAGGTTCGAGTCCTCTCCTGGGCACCATTAGTAGGTTCAGCAAGTTCCAAGATGTTCCAGAAACACCCCTGAAAAGCCCGCCTCTGCGGGCTTTTTTGTTTTCTGACGTCCAGCACCTTCCCCTCCAAGCCACCACCCATGCAGTACAGTAACCAGTACATTGAAAGTTCGAGCTAACCCAATGTACTAGGATCGCCATGCGCGCTGACAGCCAAACAGGTCGAAGCCGCCAAGCCATCGGCCAAGGAATACACCCTCAAGGACCGCGACGCCTTGTTTCTCTTCGTTGCAGTCAGTGGCGTGAAAAGCTGGCATTTTCGCTACAGCTTTGAGAGGGGTAGCTGCTTTACCTCATACAATTGATAGACAAGGCGGTTTAGTCAGTTTTTGAGTACGGCGCTCGCACGCACTCGGGCAAAAAGGGTTCGTTCATCGGTCGCTTTCCGCAGGCTCCCGGATGGTGATTCGATGCGCGATGCATGTTTCTTGAGGTCGAACAGCTGGACGGCAATGCGTTCATGGTGCCGAACGTGATCGGCACACTGAACGTGTTGCCGCGCGAGCGGGTCTTTGCGGGCGGCAAGGCGGGCGCGGCGGCGTTCGTCGAACTCAAGCTTCCCAGCATGGCGCTCGCGACGCCGGAGGCGAAGCGGCGCTTCATCGCGCGCGCGACGGAGGTAGTTGAGCAGGCGGCAGGCGGACGGCTGACGCGGGACCGCATCTGGGTCAACGTGGTGTACGCGGCCGATGGTGCCTGGGGGATCGCGGGACGCAGCTACGGCAACGCAGAGTTGATCGACATGATTGGCGCGGCCGCCGCGCGCTGAACGGCGCACCAGTGGCCCGATTGCGCTGGCGGCACGGACCTTGTCGCCCGGATGCGCGCGATGGGCGGACATCCGGGCATTCCAATGGAGCGGAAGGAGCAGCAACGATGATGTTGTCCAACTACCTTTTCTTCACGACGACCTGCGAGCAGGCGCTGGCTTTCTACGCGCGATGCGGGCTTGGGCACGTGACCGAGATGCGGCGCTACGACGTTGACGGCGTGCCAGCGCCCACCGACGCACTGCACGGCAAGATCATGCATGCGCGCTTCGAGGGGCCGGGCGTGCTCTTCCATGCGTCCGACAATCACGACGCCGAGCCGATGCGCGGATCAGCGCATCTGCTCGTGATGGACAGGCGCGACGAGACCGGCCGGCTGTTCCACGCGCTGGCGGACGGCGGCACCGTGACGACGACGCTCGGCATCCAGCCCTGGGGCGAGTACTTCGGCAAGCTGACCGATCGCTTCGGCGTGCAGTGGATGCTCGACTGCCCGGGCTGAGCAGCGTCGCCCCGCCGCGCATCGTTCACGCTGTCGGAGTGAATCGACGTGAACGCGCCATCCAGCACCCCATGTCTGGACCAACGGTTCATTCTCGTGGATATCGTATGCCGCAGCGCGACGATCCTGCCGCGCCAGCCAGCGCCATGCATGCCCGCCCCCCTCGCCAAACCGGTGAGCCCAGGATGGTCTCGATGTGGCCGTCATGGTGGTGTCCCTCCAGGTACTGGGGTCGTTCCGCCTTACTCGGGGCCAGCCGTTTCATCTTAGGTCATGAACGGGAACGGCAACGGCTACCGCTCGGCGATTAGATTTAGCGTTAAAAATATACTTTCATTTGATTTATCCGTCAATTTCCAATCAAACGACGCCCGCGCGATTAGAATGTGTCGTAGAATTCGCTCATGGAGCGATTTCCCCGACATCAGCTAATCAAGCGCCTGCAGACAGACCTGCCCCGCGGTGCGCCCTTCGATCTCGCCACGCTGAACCAGCTTGGCGTGTCGACCCAGCTTGCCGCCCGCTACGTGAGCAGCGGCTGGCTGGTGCGACTGGCATCCGGCGTGTATGCCTTTCCCAACGACGATTTCCATCTCCACGCCACGCTCCGGTTCCTGCAGCAGCGTGTGCCCGGCCTGCACGTCGGCAGCAAGACCGCCCTCTCCTGGCATGGGGTGCGACACCAGCTCGGCCGGCGCGAGCCCCTGGTGCTGTGGGGCGATGAGCGTTTCGTGCTGCCCTCCTGGTTCACCAGCCGCTTTCCCGCGCGCTATGTGCACGCCCGTCTATTCGACTGGCCCGATCCATCCCTTGCCGCCCGAACACTTACTACGCCACCGGATGTACCGGACGGCGTCCAGGTCGCCGTCCCCGAACGCGCCGTACTCGAGTTGCTGTACGACGTGGGTGTCCGCGAAGGACTCGACGACGCTCACGCGGTGTTCGAAGGTCTGCGCAGTCCGCGCAAGGAACTCTTCGGCCAGTTGCTCGCCTGCTGCACCAGCGTGAAAACCGTTCGTCTGTGTCTGACCTGGGCGCGCGAGACCAACCTGCTCGATGTCGATGCTTTGCTTGCGCAGTTCCAGCTCCCCACCGGCAGCCATCGGCGCTGGATGAGCCGTCTTCCCGATGGCACGTTGCTCGTACTGAAACCACATGGATAAATTCTTCGCCGATACCGTCCGGCTGCTGCTGCGCATTGCACCGGAGGTCTTTGCCAACGACCTCTTCGCGATGAAGGGCGGCACGGCCCTCAACCTGTTCGTACAGAACATGCCGCGCCTGTCCGTCGATATCGATGTCGTCTACATACCCCGGCAGACACCGCGCGACGAAGCGCTCGCGGCTATCCAGCAGGAACTGGCCGCCATCGGACAACGACTGGCTCCCCTGGGGCTGCGCACCCGCCTTGTCGGCAGCAAGGACCTCAGCGATACCAAGCTCCTCATCGAGAACGAAACCAGCCAGCTCAAGATCGAGGTCAACACAGTCTTTCGCGGCACCGTCTTGCCTATCGAACGTCGTGCGTTGTGCGCCCGAACGACGGAGCAATTCGCAGCAGAACTGGCGTTGCCCATGCTCGCGCCCGATGAACTCTATGGCGGCAAACTCGTCGCGGCCCTCGATCGACAGCACCCGCGCGATCTCTTCGACGTCTGGCAGCTTTATCAATCGGGCGGGCTGACGGAAGGTATGATCGAGTGCTTCGTCGTGTATCTGTCGGGCCATAACCGCCCCATCCATGAAGTGCTGTTCGACCGCGACAAGAACATCACGCGGGACTACGACAGCGGCTTTGTGGGCATGACCGAAATGCCTTGCAGCCTGGACACGTTGCTGGAAACCCGCCAGCGATTGCGCCAGGAACTGCCGGCGCGCGTCACACCTGCGCAACGGCAATTCCTGCTTGGTCTGGCACGTGGTGAGCCGGACTGGTCCCTCCTCGCCGTTCCCCATGTCGCCGAACTGCCCGCGCTGCGCTGGAAGCTCACGAACCTCGATACTTTTCGACAACGCCGCCCCGCTGTCTTCGCGCAACACATCGAGGAACTCGAAGCCGCCTTTGCCCAACATTGAGATTGAGCGAAAGCGGTATCGGTTCGCAAAAAATGTGTAGCGAACGTGAAGCATGACGCTCGGCATCGCGCTTCGCCGTCGTTGGCAATGAGCATACCGCGACGAGTGATATCAGCCTCAACATGCCCCCTGGTACAGTCTGCGCTCCCGGTAGGCAACTACCATTTCACCAAGAAGGAGAAGCGCATGTCCTGCACTCACGGAAGCCTTTCACGCAAGCTCGCACTGGCTGGATGCATGGCGATCGGCATGACGTCCGCCGCGTTCGCACAAACCGTTACACCAGCCACAGGTCTCGGGCAATCCTGGCCCAATGCCACGGATCAAAGCCGCAGTCCTCAGTGGCACGTTTACGTGTTTTTCACTTGAATGGAATCAAGTACGCGACACCAGTGACAACCCCATGTGGTTCATCGAGGAAGACCTCGATATTCCCGGCGGGGCCCGGGAATAGCAGTCGTTGAGTTGATGTGGTTGAATTGAATGTCATATAGCAGCCATGTCGTCTGGAAGGCTAAAAACGACGTAGGTTCTTACCCACTACCTTCCATCTCGCAGATATCCGGCCGTTGCTGGGTCTCTCATGCGCCATGAAACAACTCCCGCAATCAGGCAAAGCGCGGTCACATACCAGTAGAAAGCGGGCTCGCTGCCCACAGACTTGAGCCAAAGGGCAACATACTCCGCGGATCCTCCGAAAATAGCGTTGGCAATGGCATACGACAGACCGACGCCGAGTGCGCGCACCTCCGGTGGAAACATCTCAGCCTTGATGAGGCCGCTGATTGAAGTGTAGAGACTGACGATCGCAAGAGCGATGATCACCAAAGCGAACGCCGCGTACGGGTTCGTCACCTCTTTCAGCGCATACAGCAACGGCACGGTGCCAATCGTCGCCAACACGCCGAACAGGATCATCGACATCCGTCGACCGATACGATCAGAGAGCGCGCCGAAGGCCGGCTGCATCAGCATGTAGACGATCAAGGCGGTGGTCATCACTGCACTGGCGGTCTTGGGATGCATGCCCGCAGTATTGACCAGGTATTTCTGCATGTAGGTCGTAAAGGTATAAAACGCAAGCGAGCCACCCGCCGTAAAGCCCACAACGGTAGCGATCGCACGTTTGTGAGTGAGCAAACCACGCAGCGTCCCGGCGTCGGAGCGTGACCGTGTCGCACTCGTCGAGGTTTCTTCGAGTGACCGGCGCAGATACAGCGATACCAGCGCTGCGACTGCACCGATGGCGAACGGCACACGCCATCCCCAGGCGCGTAGTTCTTCAGTAGACAGTATCTGTTGGAGAATCACGACGACGATCAGCGCCAACACCTGTCCGCCGATCACGGTCACGTACTGGAACGAGGCGAAGAATCCCCTTCTTCCAGCCACCGCCACTTCGCTCATGTAGGTTGCACTCGTCCCATATTCGCCACCGACTGACAGGCCCTGGAAGCAACGTGCCACGAGTAGAAGCGCCGGCGCCCCGGCGCCAATGGTGGCATAGGTGGGAAGCGCTGCGATCACCAACGAGCCGGCACACATCATAAGAACGGAAATGATCATCGACGAACGACGGCCATATTTGTCCGCAATGCGGCCAAATATCCATCCGCCAACAGGGCGCATCAGGAAGCCTGTGGCAAACACGCCCGCGGTATTCAGAAGCTGTGTGCTCGTATTTCCGCTTGGGAAAAATGCGTGCGCAAAGTAGATGGAGCAAAACGAATAGACGAAGAAGTCGAACCACTCGACCAGATTTCCCGATGACGCGCCCACGATGGCCATGATGCAGCGCCGGGTTTCGCTATTGCTCGACATGGCACCACTGCCAAGTGCTTCGACTTTCATGATGTCTCCATTAGTATGCCTAGCCATTTGCGGTCTGATGCCGCATTTTTCTTGTAGCTCTGGCGTGAGATCCAGCACGTCGGTCGCGACTTTGATCGTGACCGACAAGTGCACAGGATTACCGGATCACAAACGGATTTCCGGTTGAAGCACCCGTATTAATCCAGACGCTCTTTGTCTGAAGGTAGTCTCTGATGGCATCGACACCATTTTCACGACCGAGACCGGAATCCTTGTACCCACCGAACGGCGACATGTAGCTGACCGCGCGATAGGTGTTGACCCAGACCGTGCCGGACTGGATTCGCTCAGCCATGCGAAACGCCCGCCCGATGTCGCGGGTCCAAACGCCGGCGCCCAGCCCGAAGCGCACGTCGTTGGCAATCTCGACTGCGTGCTCTTCATCCCGGAAGTGGATCACCGAAAGAACCGGCCCAAACACCTCTTCCTGAGCGATTCGCATCTTGTTGTCGACATTCGTGAAAATAGTCGGCTCGATGAACCAACCTTTTCCGCACTCCGGTCGGCCTGCAGGATGACCGCCAAGCGCGAGCGTCGCACCTTCAGCGTGTGCAATATCGATGTAGTTCAGGACCTTGTCGTACTGCGGGCGCGTCGTGATCGGTCCAACCTGCGTACTGGCCTCCATCGGATCGCCCATTCGTGCGGTTTTTGCGAGTTCCACCACACGGCTGACCACTGTGTCATAGATGCCGTCCTGCACGAGCAGCCGGGAACCCGCGATACAGGTTTGACCCGTCGCTGCGAAGATGCCGGCGACCGCACCATTCACGGCGTCATCGATATTGGCGTCGTCGAACACGATATTCGGTGACTTGCCGCCCAGTTCGAGACTGACGTGTTTGAAGTCTCGCGCGGCCTGTTCGTTGATCCGCCGCCCCGTCGCGTCAGCGCCTGTGAACGTGATCTTCCTGACCAGCGGGTGACCGACCAGCTCGCTACCGACCTCGTTGCCAAAGCCCGTCACGACGTTGACCACGCCAGGCGGGAAACCGACCTCGTCGAGCAGTTGCACGAGTTCCAGCGTCGAAGCCGAAGTGAACTCGGAGGGCTTGATGACGACCGTGCAACCCGCGGCGAGAGCCGGCGCGAGCTTCCACGCGAGCAGCATCAATGGCGAGTTCCACGGCGTAATGATCGCGACGACACCCAGCGGCTCCTGCCGTGTGTAGTTGAAGTAGCCCTTTTTGTCGAGCGGGATGACATCGCCCTGGATCTTGTCGGCCAACCCACCGTAGTATCGGAACCATTGCGGCAGATAACTCAACTGGGCATGCATCTCGGCATAAAGCTTCCCGTTGTCACGAACCTCTATCGCGGCAAGGCGTGATGCGTCCGCTGCGATCCGGTCGGCGAACCGATGCAGAAGCAGTCCGCGCGCGCTCGCACTGAGGTCCGGCCATGGACCGGACACGAAGGCGCGGTGAGCGGCGCTGACGGCGCGCTCCACGTCGGCCGCGTTGCCGCGTGCGACTTCGGCCCACGCCTCACCGGTGAACGGACTCTCGCTCGGAAACCACTGGCCCCCCTCGGGGTCGCAGTTCTTGCCGTCGATATACAGACGATAGCGTTCCATCAATATCTCTTTACAGTGATCCGGTGAATCGAGCCGGGGACGCAGTGCCGGATAGCGCTACGCAGGCTGACCTCAGAACGGCGCGAATCCAAGCGCTTCTCGGAAGCGGTTCTTGACGTACACGCCATCTCGTGGCGGCAGCGCGCGCGGTGGTTCATTCGCGGCGATATGCACATTGACCAGCACAGGTCCGCTGCGCGACAACGCGCGTTCGGCCACCTGCGCCACACCGCCTTGCGTCTCGACTGAAAACGCATCCTCGATGCCAAAGCCCTTCGCAACGGCCACGAGGTCGGTGCCCAGGCTCGTGTGGCTACGCTGCATTCCGGTCTCGCCGAAATGACCGTTGTCGAGCACGACGATCGAGAGGTTGCGTGGCTGTCGCGCGCCGATGGTCCCGAGACTGCCGACACCCATCAGTTGTTCTCCGTCGCCCGTGATCACGAGGACGGGTTTCTCGGGCTGCGCCAGCGCGAGACCCAGCCCGAGCGAGGCAGCGCCGCCCATGGCGCCCCAAAGGTAGAAATTCTCGGGGCGGTCGCCGGCGGCAAACACGTCATATGAAGCGGAACCGAGGCCCGTGACGACCAGCGCGTCGGGCACCGCCTTGAGCAAGGCCGCGACGAACTCGCGACGGTCGATGCCAGCGTGGCTAGTAACCTTGACCATTACTTTCTCTCCCATTTCTTACGACCAATCAGGCTTTGCGACAGCAGAACGGCGACCTGTTCGCCGGCTTCGAAAGCCGCATCGAAACCTGCGCTCACGATTTCGCCCACCGACTCGGGGTCGTCCGCGCGAAACACGGTAATACCCATGAGCTCGAGCGCGGCTTGCGTCTTCTTCCCCATCGGCCCCTGCCACGGATTGAACTCCGCGTACTCTCCGCGCATTGTGACCAGCGTAAAAAAGGGAAAACGGCAGCTTTGCAACAACGAAAACATGTTCACGCAGTTACCGACACCGCTGCTCTGCATGAGCAGGACAGCGCGCTGCCCGCCCAGCCAGGCGCCGCTCGTGACCGCGACGCCCTCTTCCTCCGTGGTCAGAACCACGTCATGGATGTCGGGGTCGGCGATCACTTTTCTGATCACATGCGAATGGCCGGCGTCGGGAACGTAGGCGACCTGCCTGACGTTGCCGGCTTTAAGGACGTCGAAGATTTCCTGTTGCCACGCCGGCGCCTGGGGCGCATCTGTACTCATTTGTTCGTCTCCGAAGACAGGGGAATTCAGGAATCTTAGATCGTGATGTGATAGCCTGATAAATAGAATTTTGTGATTCCTGTATGTGATTTCGGCATTGACGGGGGAAACGTGGACATCAAGCAATTGCGCGCACTGGTGACGATCGCGGAGACCGGAAGCGTCACGAAGGCAGCAGCCCTGCTGCACATCGTGCAGCCTGCCGTTTCCAGGCAGCTTCGTCTGCTCGAGGAGGATGTGGGCACCGCGTTGTTCTCGCGCGGCCGATATGGCATGGAGCTCACGGAATCCGGCGAAATCTTCGTCGAATATGCGCGCCGGGCGTTGGCCGAGCTGGACCGGGCGCGCTCCGAAGTGCAACCTGCCGCGGGCGTAGCCGGTATCGTGACGATCGGACTGCTTCCCAGCACGTGCGATTTGCTGGCAAGCGACCTGGTGGCCAGGGTCGCCAGGGCCTATCCGGCCATCAGGCTGCGAATCTCGATGGGTTACACCGGTCATTTGCAGAACTGGCTTGAACTCGGCGAGGTCGACGCAGCATTGCTGTACGACCCGAAACCCTCCCCTACCCTGCAGGTGCAGCCGCTTCTCGAGGAACGTCTGTGGGTGGTCGGGCGACCGGAGGCAGGCTTTAACGCGGCATCTCCCGTCGAGTTGCGGGAGGTAGCTGGCGAGCCGCTGATTCTGCCTAACGCGCCGCACGGCATACGCAGCCTCGTCGAACAGACCTGCGCTTCAGCAGGCATCGAACTGTCGATCGCGGCCGAAACCAACGCCATGAGCGTGCAGAAGGGGCTGGTGTTGGGCGGGTTGGGCGTCACGATCTTGCCGAGCATTGCGATCGTGGACGATGTCGCACGTGGACTGTTGAGCGCCGCGCCTCTGTCGGACGCCAACCTGCTGCGCAAGATCGTGCTTGCACTGCCGAACACGCGCAGGGTACCCGCCGCGGTGCGGTGCGTCGTCGACCTGCTCGTTGACCAGATGAGCGATGCTGTTCAGCGTGGCAAGTGGACTGCCGCGCGATGGCTTGGCAGTGGCATCGACGTTGATCGACCGACTCGATAGCCATCCATCTTCCCCGGGGATTTCATCTTATCCGCGCGTCGCCCGGCAAGCGGCCGGGAATAGGTTCCCCCTATGCCCCGCACATGAAACTCGTATTTCCGCCACGAAACGCCTTCAAATAAAGTCCACACACCGGACAAATATTTGCTGGCGCAGCCAGTGACGGAGACGAGCATGACCGATAACATCGACCCGCCGACAACCCGCACGGAAAGCGCGATTGACTTCGTCGCGCAAACATCGGTCGCTGCGCTCGGCGCAACACTTGACTACGATGCAGCGCCGCGCGCCGGAGATTCTCTCCCGCATCTGTGGCACTGGATTTTTTTCCGGCCCACGGTGCAGCAATCACAGATTGCGACAGACGGACATCCAGTCAAAGGCGGCTTTCTGCCCGACCTTGGGCTGCCGCGACGCATGTGGGCCGGCGGACGGTTGCGCTTCCATGCGCCCCTGGCGGTCGGCAGTTCCATCACACGCGACTCGACCATCGTCAACGTGAGTGAAAAGGCAGGCCGCAGCGGCAAGCTTGCATTCGTCACCGTGAGGCACGAGGTACGTGCCGGCGGTGCTCTGGCAATCCACGAAGAGCAGGACATTGTCTACCGCGAGCCCGCGACGCCTGGCGCGACCACTCCGCCACCTGCGGCTGCACCGTCCGATGAACTTTGGCACCGGCAGGTGATGCCGACAGAAGTGCTGCTGTTCCGCTACTCGGCGCTGGCTTTCATCGGACACCGCATTCACTACGACAAACCCTATGCGACCGAGGTCGAGGGCTACCCAAACCTCGTCGTTCATGGCCCGCTCATCGCAACGCTGCTTATGGACCTGCTTCGCAGGAATGAGCCACGGGCCACCGTACTCGAGTTTTCCTTCAAGGCAGTACGGCCAAGTTTCCTGGGCAATGCGTTGAACCTCTGCGCACACCCCTCTCCAGACGGAAAGACCGTCGAGCTCTGGTCGAAAGATCACGAAGGGTGGCTCACGATGTCCGCCCGCGCCACGCTCGCCTGATACACCATACATCCATATAGCCAGGAAGAAACCCATACCATGATCAACATCTCAACGGATCCGTATCAGGACATTCGGGAAGCGGTGCGTGATCTGTGCCAACAGTTTCCTGCAGAATACTTCCGCAAGATCGACGAAGAACGCACCTACCCCGAAGCGTTCGTCGACGCATTGACGAAAGCCGGTTGGCTTGCCGCGTTGATTCCTCAGGAATATGGCGGCTCGGGTCTGGGCCTGACCGAAGCATCGGTAATCATGGAAGAAATCAACCGGTCGGGTGGCAACTCCGGCGCGTGTCACGGACAGATGTACAACATGGGAACGCTGCTTCGCCACGGATCAGCCGAGCAGAAGCAGCACTACCTGCCCAGGATTGCGTCGGGCGAGTTGCGTCTGCAGTCCATGGGCGTCACCGAGCCGACCACCGGCACCGATACGACGAAAATCAAAACGACGGCTGAGCACAGGGGCGATCGCTACGTCGTCAACGGACAGAAAGTCTGGATCTCACGCATCCAGCACTCCGATCTGATGATTCTGCTGGCCCGCACGACGCCGCTCGCCGATGTGAAAAAGAAGAGCGAGGGCATGTCGATCTTCATCGTCGATCTGCGCGAAGCAATCGGCAATGGCATGTCCGTCCGTCCGATTCCCAACATGGTGAATCATGAGACCAACGAGCTGTTTTTCGACAACCTGGAAATCCCCGCCGAAAATCTGATCGGCGAGGAAGGCAAAGGCTTCAAGTACATTCTGGACGGCCTGAACGCCGAGCGAACACTGATCGCCGCCGAGTGTATCGGCGATGGCTACTGGTTCATCGACAAGGTGTCGCAGTACGTGAAGGATCGCGTGGTGTTCGGGCGTCCGATCGGCCAGAACCAGGGTGTGCAGTTCCCGATTGCGCGCGCCCTCGTCAACGTCGAAGCAGCAAGCCTGATGCGCTACAAGGCCTGCGAACTGTTCGACGCGCATCAGCACTGCGGTGCCCAGGCGAACATGGCCAAGCTGCTTGCGGCCGACGCCTCTTGGGAAGCCGCGAATGCCTGCCTGCAATTCCATGGTGGCTTCGGGTTCGCCTCCGAGTACGACGTCGAGCGCAAATTCCGCGAAACGCGTCTCTACCAGGTAGCCCCCATCTCGACCAATCTGATTCTGTCGTACGTGGCCGAGCATATTCTCGGCCTGCCCCGCTCGTTCTAACCGGGGAGATCCATCATGCACCCGCTCGAAGGAATCAAGGTCGTCACGTTTGAACACGCTATCGCCGCGCCGTTTTGCACCCGGCAACTCGCGGACCTCGGTGCGCGCGTCATCAAGATCGAGCGCCCCGGTACGGGCGACTTCGCTCGCAACTACGATGAACGGGTGTCCGGTCTCGCCTCGCACTTCGTCTGGACGAATCGATCCAAGGAAAGTATCACGCTCGACGTCAAACAGACCCAGGCGATCGATGTCGTGCACAAGCTTCTCGCTGACGCCGATGTGTTCGTTCAGAACCTGGCACCAGGCGCAACACAGCGCCTCGGTCTGGACTACGACGCGCTGAGCAAACAGTATCCGCTACTGATCGTCTGCGACATCTCGGGTTATGGCCTGAACGGGCCGTTCCGTGACAAGAAGGCCTACGATCTGCTGATTCAAAGCGAATCCGGTTTTCTGAGCATCACCGGCTCCGAAAATCAGCCCGCCAAAGCCGGCTGTTCGATCGCTGACATCGCGGCGGGCATGTATGGCTATACCAACATTCTCGCCGCCCTCCTCGAGCGTGGCCGGACCGGACGCGGCAAGCACATCGATATCTCGATGCTCGAGAGCATGGTCGAATGGATGAGCTATCCGCTTTACTACGCCATCGACGGTCAGAGCGCACCCAAACAGGCGGGCGCCTCGCACGCAACGATATTTCCGTACGGTCCGTTCAAGGCCGGCGACGGGAAGACAGTCATGCTGGGCCTGCAAAACGAGCGCGAGTGGAAGAGCTTCTGTGAGACGGTGATCCAGCAACCGCAACTGCAAACCGACGAGCGCTTCGGCACCAACAGTCGCCGTGCGAAGAACCGCGACGAACTCACGGAAGTCATTCTGGCGGCCTTCGCATCGCTGAGCACGGCACAAGTCATCGAGCGACTCGACGCGGCAGGTATCGCCAACGCGCGCATGAACGACATGCAGGCGGTCTGGGACCACGAGCAACTGGCAGCCCGCGGGAGATGGACAAAAGTTCAGACGCCGGCAGGAGAGATTCCGGCACTCTACCCACCCGGTGTGGCCCCTTCCGAAGAACCGCTCATGGGCGATGTGCCCGCACTCGGCCAACACTCCGAGTCCATCTTGCATGAGCTGGGTTTCGACGATTCGCAGATTCATGCGATGCGCGAACTCGGCGCAATCTGAGCCGAAGACCGGCTTTCTCGCCTGACAAGCAGACTTCGCACTCAAAGCGAAGCACTTCCTCGTGACAGCCGTCACGAGTCACTAAATAGCAGGAGACAAACATGTCACACACGGTCAATGCCGCTGGCCGCCTGGACCGCTTACCCATTTCCCGCTTCCACTGGAAAATTCTCGGACTGATAGCGGGTGGCGCATTTCTCGACGCATTCGATATTTATCTCGCCAACGGCTCCGTTGCGGCGATGGTGAAAGAGGGATTCACGGACCTGCGGCATGGGGCGATGTTCGTCTCCGCAACGTTCGTCGGCATGATGATCGGCGCGTTTGCTGCGGGTTATATCGGAGACAAACTGGGCCGACGCTATTCATACCAGCTCAATCTCGGGATCTTCGGGCTCGCGTCGATCGCAGCGTGCTTTGCACCGAATATCGAATGGCTGATCGTCTTGCGATTCATTATGGGCATCGGTTTGGGTGCTGAACTGGTCGTCGCGGCGGGCACACTCGCCGAATTCGTCCCACCAGCCACGCGCGGAAAATGGGTTTCGTTGCTTGCCATCATCATCAATAGCGGGTTATTCGCCGCGCTGGCGGCAGGGTACTGGATCATTCCGAATCTCGGCTGGCGCTACATGTTCGCGATCGCGGGCGTCGGAGCGCTCGTCGTCTGGTTTCTGCGCCACAGGATGCCCGAATCGCCGCGCTGGTTGGAATCGGTCGGCAAACTCGACGAAGCCGAAGCAACGCTATCCAGCATCGAGCGGGAAGTCGAAGCACAGGTCGGCAAGCTGCCGCCCGTTCAGCGCGTGGTCGATCTGCATGTGGGCGTCACGCCGTTTAGCGCGCTGTTTGTGCCGGGCATGCGTGGCAGAACGTGCGTGGCGGCATTGACCGCGATTGCCGTGAATATCGGCCTGTACGGCTTCATCGCATGGCTCCCTACGTTCTTCGTGGCCGAGGGCCTGTCGATCGTCAAGTCGCTCGGCTTCGTTCTGCTCATGTCCATCGGCTCGCCGGTCGGCGGCCTGGTTGGCTACCTCACCGCGGACCGCATCGGCCGTGCAAAAGGCATCGTCGCCGCCGCGCTGATCAGCATCGTGCTCGGCTGGATCTACGTCAATCTTCGCGATACGACTGCGATCATCTTTGTCGGCTTTTGCCTCGTCACGACGATTTATACGATTACCACACTGGGGTTGTTCGGCTTCATCCCGGAGCTCTTTCCGACCGAAGTTCGGCTTCGCGGAACCGGCGTGGCGGGAACCTGCGGACGCGTGGCATCGATCGCCACGCCGTATCTGGCGCTGTTGCTCTACGAGCATTTTGGCGTCTCGGGCGTGATTGCGATGGTGAGCATCGTATTCGCCGTCCTGTGTCTGGCGATCACCCTGTTGCGGATCGAAACGAGCCGTCACTCGCTCGAGGACATTGCGCCTGGCGCCAGTGATGCAACGCCGTCGCACACGGAGCCATTGACGCACTAGGCGTATGCCGGGTCCTTGCGTGTGACGGGTCGTATGAAACGCCGTCACTTCCGCGCAAGGGCCGCGCAAATCATAGGATGGACAACCCTACAGCCGATGACTACGGCAACCTTAACGGCGTCGGTGGTCCCAACGCATGTGGCACTTTGGGCTACGTTCTTGCGCGGACGGCGATTCACGCGTCGTTGCATTACAGCAGTATCGCGACGGAACCATCATTGATGTACTGCGCGAGGTCCGGTGACGATCTAGGTCCGTCCGATGCATTCAACGGATATCGCGCAGGGTCACTCCCCTCCACATTTCCTGCGCGACCTGCTCTGAAATGATTTCGATCATTGTCTGACGCACCGCCAGCGTCGCGGAATGAAGAGGCAAGCCGTTCGGCCAGCAGATGCTCGCCGGACGCTCGATGCCCGGCTCGACGATGCGCCGCATCCTGGGCAGGCGGGCTGAATCCCATTGCGCGACGGCCGAGGCAGGCAGAATCGTGCAGGCCTTTCCCGAATGGGCAATCGCTATCAGCGTCGGCAACGAATCGATGTCGGCGATGATATTCAGATCGACGTTTTCGCGCGAAAAGGTACGCTCAAGCAGCAGACGCAGTCCATTGGTTACCCCCGGCGCCACAAGCGGCACGCCCGAAAGCCTGGCGAGCGCACACGTGGTTGACCGGGCCGATACTTCACCGCCGGGTTCACCCAGCAGATACAGTGCCTCATCGAGCACGGGCATAGCTGTAATCCCCGGCGTGTCGGACTCGCGAAACAGAATGGCGAGATCCAGGCGGCCGTTGGCTAGCAGCTCGTTGAGGTAGCCGCTCATGCTCTCGAAGAACTGCAGCCTGATCCCCGGAAAGATTGCCTGAATCCGCTCGAATAGCGGCACCGCCAACACTGACGCCATGGTCGTGGGAAGACCCACCGCCACCGTGCCGGACTCGGCACCGGCGCCTTTGGTTACCTCCTGTTTGAGCTGCTCCATCTGGCGCAAGACGAGCCGCGCGTGACGATACATGGCGTCTCCGGCAGACGTCGGCGTGACGCCATGGTTGCTGCGCAACAAAAGCGGCACGCCCAGTTCCTCCTCGAGGCGCGCCATTTGCTGGCTGAGCGAGGGCTGAGCGACGAAAAGCTTCTCAGCCGCTTTTCCGAGGCTGCCGTAATCAACAATACTGACGAAATAGCGAAGCTGCCGGACGTCCATAGCAATGCGACTCATTGTGGGTCGCCATAGGATACACCTATGGAATCCCGTTTATTGCCACTCAGTCCGCAATTATTCGCGCTCGAACAAACTGGCGACGCGGCGTCAAGGTGAGCCTGACCGGCTTGAGCAACAGCATCCCGAACACGATGCCGAACAAACGATCGAGCCCGGTGCCGATATTGAGACTGCCGTACGAATCCGGCACCAGAACTACGAGGACCGCAAGGGCGAATTGCGTCCCCATGTATCCGGCGCCTGACTTGCCATTCCTGATATGTCGGCCGATTGCGACGCCGGCACAAACGCCAGGTGTCGTGAGTAGCGCACTGTCGCAGCTTTTTAGCAGGACCGGTGTTGCGAATATGCAGCCGACACAGCAGCCCCTGAAGCGGTGAATCAGCTTCGCGGAAGTTGGATGACGCGGAGCGATCAGACTCGCGAGGGGGACCATCGTCACGGCCATGATCGTGATGCTGGACTGGCTCAACGACTGGATGCCAAACCCGCGCCACATCCATGTGGATCATCGCCGACGCTAGCGCACCCTGCAACGCGTGCTGGAATGCAGGAGCATACTGGCCACACTGCGTCTGCTCGCGCTGCGGCGGTGTGACAGACAAAGGTGACGGGAGCAACCGGCGGCGGTTCGTTTAGTCGATATGGCACTGCCAAATACGCAGGCACAGGTTCCGGTCAGAACTTCGATAAAGCGCGCGCCGGAAGGACTTTTCGACGTGGGACGTCGTATTCCATCGACTCGCGCGGGCCGTACTGTTGCTGAAGAATCGTGCTATCAGTCATCGGGTTCGACTTTGGGTTTTGGCTATGAAGTGCGCTTATCAAGCATCAGAGGACCTGGCGCAGAACAAAAAACATTGACATCGCCCACACAGCCGGCAACCAGCACGACCTCAATGTCGTATCCGTGAAGGTTAAGTGCCGACTGGTATGACGTCACCCGTGAGCCAGATTCATGACACGCTTCGCGTGCAGGACCACGGGCCGGTCGACCATTTTTCCGTCAACAGAAACCGCAGCGCCGTTTGCCTTTGCGGATTCATCCAGTACACGTTGTGCCCAGGCGATTTCTGAGTCGGATGGTGTATAGCAAGCGTTGACCACTGCTATCTGTCTGGGATGGATGCACAGCTTTCCGCCGAAACCCCATCGTTTTCCTTTCGTCGTCTCGGCAGTCAGACGCTCGGAATCGTCGATACTCGGCGTCACGCCGTCCACGGGCGGCAGAATCCCGGCAATCCGCGAAATCATGACCAACTGTGCGCGGAAGGTATCCAGTTCGTGGCCGTCGGAAGCCATCCCCATGTCCGCAATAAAATCGAGCGTCCCGAACATCAGTTGTCGAACGAAGGGAGCCTTCGCGATTTCCAGCGCATTCCACATTCCCTGAGCCGTTTCGATCAATGGGAATACGGGAGTCTTTGTACGGGTCGCTGAAATCAAGGCCACGACATCTGACGCACTTTCCGCCTTGGGCAAGATCACGCCTGCGACACCACGCAGCTTTAACAGTTGTGCATCTTCGGCAAACCACGGCGTATTCCGTGCGTTGACCCGGATGAGAACCGGCCGCTCCGGACTTACCCACTCTGCCACGGCGCGACGGGCTTGTGCCTTGGTATCCGGTGCAATAGCATCCTCCAGATCGACAATGACCGCGTCTGCGCCACTTGCGAACGCCTTGGCGAAGCGATCTGGCTGGCTACCTGGTACAAATAGAAACGACCGATGTTGCGGCCTGTTGAAATCTGACATCTCAGTTCTCATAGAGCGAGGTGGGATGCGCTTGCATCAGATGGCAACGGCCAGTTCCGGCACGACCGTGAACAGATCGCCCTCCAGACCATAGTCGGCAACGCTGAAAATCGGCGCTTCCGGGTCCTTGTTGATGGCGACGATGACCTTCGAGTCTTTCATGCCCGCCAGATGCTGGATCGCGCCCGAGATGCCGACGGCCACGTACAGTTGCGGCGCGACGATCTTGCCGGTCTGGCCGACCTGATAGTCGTTCGGCACGAAGCCCGCGTCGACCGCAGCGCGCGAGGCGCCCAGCGCTGCACCGAGCTTGTCCGCCAGCGGCTCCAGTACCTTCGCGTAGTTCTCGCCGTTGCCCAGACCGCGACCGCCCGACACGATGATCTTCGCCGAGGTCAGCTCCGGACGGTCCAGCTTCGTCACTTCACGGCTCACGAACTGCGAAATGCCTGCGTCTGCCGCGGCTTCGATCTTTTCGACCGTTGCGCTGCCGCCAACGGCTGCGACCGCGTCGAAACCCGTCGTGCGCACCGTGATGACCTTGATCGGATCAGCCGATTGAACCGTTGCGATCGCGTTACCGGCGTAGATCGGGCGTTCGAACGTGTCGGCGGAAACCACTGCGGTGATGTCGCTGATCTGTGCGACGTCGAGCTTCGCGGCGATACGCGGGGCGATGTTCTTGCCGTAGGCGGTGGCCGGCGCGAGGATGTGCGAATAATCCTTCGCGATGTTCAGCACCGTCGCTTCGACGTTTTCCGCCAGGCCCGCTTCGAGTTGCGGCGCGTCGGCCAGCAACACTTTGCTCACGCCTGCAATCTTCGCTGCCGCATCCGCTGCGGCCTGCGCGTTGTGCCCTGCCACCAGCACGTGGATATCGCCACCGATCTTCTGCGCGGCTGCAATCGTGTTCAGCGTCGCGGCCTTGATCGACGCGTTGTCGTGTTCCGCTATTACCAGATTCGTCATTTGTTCCGTCTCCGCGTGTTACTTAAAGCACCTTGGCTTCGGTCTTCAGCTTCTCGACCAGCGTCTTCACATCCGGCACCATCACACCAGCGGAGCGCTTCGGCGGCTCGGCGACTTTCAGCGTCTTCAGGCGCGGCGCAACGTCAACGCCCAGGTCTTCCGGCCTGATCGTTTCCAGCGGCTTCTTCTTCGCCTTCATGATGTTCGGCAGCGTCACGTAGCGCGGCTCGTTCAGGCGCAGGTCGGTCGTGACCACGGCGGGGAGCGTCAGCGACAGCGTTTCAGCACCACCGTCCACTTCGCGCGAAACGGTGGCTTTACCGTCCGCCACGACCACCTTCGAGGCGAACGTCGCCTGCGGCAGATTCGCCAGTGCAGCCAGCATCTGGCCGGTCTGGTTCGAATCGTCGTCGATGGCCTGCTTGCCGAGGATGACCAGTTGCGGCTGTTCCTTGTCGACCAGCGCCTTCAGCAGCTTGGCGACCGCCAGCGGCTGCAGTTCTTCGCCCGACTCGATCAGGATCGCGCGGTCCGCACCGATCGCCAGCGCCGTGCGCAGCGTTTCCTGCGCTTGCGTCACACCGGCCGACACGGCGATCACTTCGGTCGCCACGCCCGCTTCCTTCAGACGAATCGCTTCTTCCACCGCGATTTCGTCGAACGGATTCATCGACATCTTCACGTTCGCGATGTCGACGCCCGTGCCGTCCGACTTCACCCGGACTTTCACGTTGTAGTCGACCACTCTCTTGACTGGTACAAGGATCTTCATTGTCTACTCCATGTTCGTCGTCGCACTGCTTCGCACATGCCGTGGCACGAGAACGTTCAGGTCGTTCTACAGATGAAAAGCGGCACGCCGGATGGCGTTTGACGGCCCTCAAAGTATTTATCGGTGGTTATCCGCATTGGTCAGGCTGCATTGGAACCCCGGCAGCACTCTGGCGCAAATACGAGTTAGCTTTGCCCGCCATAGGCTCGTCCTAGGGCTCCCAGTGGTATTCGTCTGGAACAGGCATGGCGGTCAGGTCGAAAGAACTTCGCCCCGAAGGCTCAAGAGGGTTTTACCGATACGGCACGAACCTCTCTACGGAAATCCCGAGATGTGGCAGGCGGGCGACTCAATCCAGCGGCTCTAGCGCAACAGCCTACGCCCCCTCGGCCTAGCCACCGTGCTACTTAATACGGCAACAACCGCGTTTATCAGCGGGTTGTCACGAGCGGTGCTCCAGGCCAGAGCGGTGGTCACTACGCTCACGTTTTCCTTGAGCGGACGAAACACAACGTTCTCGGGCGCCAGTTTCTTCAACGAAGCCGGCACGAGCGCAATGCCCTGACCGCAGCCCACAAACGCAACCTGGGAAGCCACCGAGCGCACTTCATGCAGGATTCGGGGAGAGAACCCGTTGACCCGGCAAGACGCCACCAGACTGTCGAAGTGCACCGGGCTGACCTGGCGCGAAAACATCACGAAATCTTCGTCTGCGAGCGAGGCCAGCCTGATACGTGAACTGCCAGCCATTGCATGATTGCGCGGCATGGCCACCACCAGGCGATCCTGCGCCAGCGGAAGTGACTCAATGTTCCCGCCGAGTTCGCCCTCCAGTCTCGCAAAAGCCAGGTCAATGTCACCCGACTCGAGTGCGGGAATAGCTTCGACACTGTCGATCTCCCTTACCGATACCGTGAGTTGCGGATACTCGGACTTTAGCCGCCCGATGAGCGGCGGCAGCACATCCAGCATCGCTGACGAAATCGCGCCGATGGTCAGGACGCCGCTTCGGCCGGCAACGGCCTCGCGCACCGCAAACTCAAGCCGCTCAAGCTGGTCCGCGAACTTGCGCACCGCCGGCAGGATCGCAGCCCCAATCGGGGTAAGTTGAGTTCCGCGCCGGGACCGCTCGAACAGCTTCACCTTCAACGCCTGTTCGAGTGCCTGGATCTGATCGGTCAGCGGCGGCTGGGACATATCCAGGCGCCGTGCAGCACGCCCGAAGTGCTGCTCCTCGGCAACGGCCAGGAAGAGCCACAAATGACGGATAAGCCGGAAGTTGATCATGATAGCTTGATAGGTTTGACGTATTGATGGCTTCCGGTATTCGGAATATACATATCGAACTTTAGGCGCGAAAGTACGGCATCGCAACCAGTTCCCCGCACGGCCGTGACTCCAACCTCCCTGCTTGACCGTTTTGCCGCGCTCGACACCAATACGGTGTCCGACGCACTGGACTTCCTTGGTCTTCCCGGCGCGACGTTCGGCCTGCGTCCCCTGTGGGATTGCCCGAAGATCGTCGGCCGCGCCAGCACCATCCAACTCGGAGCGAAGACGGACGCCAAACCGACAGTCCACCTCATTTCCCCCGTCATCGCACAGATCCAGTCGGACGACCGTATTCTGGTTATCGCCGGCGGCATCGACGGAATTTCGTGCTGGGGCGACATTCTTGCGAATGCAGCGCAATTCAAGCGCATTCGTGGTTCCGTGATCGACGGCATGAGCCGCGATATCGAAGGCAGCGAATCGATCGGCTATCCGGTTTTTGGGCGCGGTGTAACCATGATCAGTGCGCGCAATCGGGTCATTCAGGTTTCATCGAGCGAGCCCGTCAACGTTGCCGGCGTGCTCGTCCATGAAGACGACTATGTCATCGCCGACCGTTGCGGCACTGTATTTGTCCCGGCCGCGCGCATCGAAGAGGTCGTCGAACTGGGCGAACGCATCGCCCGTCGGCAGGACGGCATGGTTCAGGCCGTTCGCTCCGGCCGATCAGTCGCCGAGGTCATGCACGACAAGGAATTTGAGGCTATCAAGGAAGGGAGCAAGTCATGAATCACGAGGATCAGGAACTGGTTGCCCTGTTCGCCGGGCTTGATACACCCGGCGTATCGGACGCGTTAGACAAGCTGGGACTGCCCGGCCAGTGCCTCGGCGTCGCACCGCTGGATAACTACGCGGGCGTGGTCGTCGGTCCGGCATTCACGGTGAAGTATGTTCCGGCGAGCACGCCCGCTGGCACAGTCGGCGACTTTATCGACGATGTCGCGCAAGGCGATGTCGTTGTGATCGATAACGGCGGTCGGACCGACTGCACGGTGTGGGGCGACATCATGACCCAGTACGCGGGGGCTCGCAAGATCGCCGGTACGGTCATCGACGGCGTGTGTCGCGACGTGACGAAAGCACTGGGCGACGGTTATCCCCTGTTCACCAAAGGATGCTACATGCGCACCGGTAAAGACCGCGTTCAGGTTGAGGCCGTCAATGTCCCCGTGTCCATCGGCACGGCACGGGTTGGCGCCCGCGACATCGTCGTCGCCGACGCCAACGGTGTCGTCGTCGTCCCGCGCGAGCGGGCGCGCGAGGTGGCCGCCACGGCCCGACAGATCGAAGCCGTCGAAGCGGATATCCGCGCGCAGATTGCTCAGGGCAAGACACTTGGGGAAGCACGTGAAGCGCTCGGTTACCACACACTGCAACGGAAGGCGTCATGAGCACCCACACTTCAGCACTGGCTTTGCCCGCAGACTTCGCCCAGCGCGCGCGAGCGTTGGGCAGCGCCACGCTCTACGAGGCATCGGGCCTGCCGTGCGCCGTCGATCCCCTGGTGCGGACGATCTGGCCCGGCGCTTTCATCGCGGCCCCAGCGTATCCGCTGGTTTGCTCGCCCGGGGACAACCTGGCGATTCACATCGCCATGGAACGCGTGCCCCGCGGTAGCGTGCTGGTAGTCGGCACCAGCAATTTCGTAGCGGGCTACTGGGGCGAAGTGCTCACGGTAGCGGCTGAGGCTGCGGGCGTGGTGGGCCTGGTCATCGACGGCGGTGTGAGAGACGTTGCCGCCATGACCGCGCGGCGTTTTCCTGTGTTCGCACGGGGGATCTCGGTGCGCGGGACGGTCAAGGCCAGCGCACCGTCGGTCGGCCAGCACACGATGTTCACCGGCGTACCCGTCGCTCAGGGCGATCTGGTGGTGGCCGATGACGACGGCGTCATCATTATTCCCGCCGCCGAAGCGGAGCGCACCCTCATTGCCGGAGAAGCACGCGCGGCGAAGGAAGCGACGATGATGCAACAGCTCACCGAAGGCGCGAGCACGCTCGAACTGATGGGTCTGACGCAATGGAGAAAAGCGATATGACGGTGGCTCTGCAACGCCTGAACGTGCACCTCGCCAAGGCGCAACCTTCGGCAACCTATCGCATGATGGATCGCGTCGCTGCGAAACGCGCTTCGGGTGCGCGGATCGTCTCGCTGAGCGCAGGCGAGCCGGACTTCGACACGCCGGTCCACATCTGCGACGCGGCCATCGAAGCGATGCGCGCCGGACATACGCGCTATACGCAGGTGGCCGGCATGCGACCGCTACGCGAGGCCGTGGCCGCGAAGTTCCAGCGCGAGAACGGACTCGACGTCAGCTGGCAGGACACCATCATCTGCAGCGGCGGCAAGCAGGTCATCTACAACGCGTTGGCTGCGACGCTTAACGAAGGGGATGAAGTCATCGTTCCCGCACCGTACTGGGTCAGCTACCCAGAGATGGTTCAGTTGTGCGGTGCACGCCCGATCATCGTCACATGCGGCAGCGAGACCGGTTTCAAACTGACAGCAGAGGTCTTGGCCAGAGCGATCGGACCTCGCACGCGTTGGCTGATCCTGAACTCGCCGTCGAATCCGACCGGCGCGGTCTACAGTCGAGAGGAACTGGCAGCGCTTGCCGAAGTGCTGCTGGCCCATCCGCATGTGCTCATCCTCTCGGATGACATCTACGAACACCTGATTTTCGACGGCGCGACTTTCCATACGATCGCTCAGGTTGAGCCTCGCCTGATGTCACGCACGCTGACGATGAATGGCGTCTCCAAGGCCTATGCGATGACGGGCTGGCGCATCGGCTTCGGTACCGGGCCTCGCTGGCTGCTCGACGCAATGGAGAAGCTTCAGGGACAGCAGACCTCAGGAGCGAGCGCGATTTCCCAGCATGCCGCGCTGGCTGCGCTCACCGGTCCGCAACAGTTCATCTCCGAATCGCGTTCAGTCTTCGAGCAGCGGCGCGACCTGATGGTGAAGCTGCTCAATCAGGCTCCCGGTCTCAGGTGTGCCCTACCCGGCGGCGCCTTTTATGCGTTTGCCTCGTGCAAGGGATTGATTGGCCGCGTCACGCCCGCTGGAACACGCCTCGATACCGATGAAGACGTAGCAGGCGCGATACTGGACGAAGCCGGCGTCGCCGTCGTGCAAGGCAGTGCCTTTGGGCTCGGCCCATACATCCGGATCGCTTATGCACTCGATGACGACGCACTGATCGACGCATGCCGCGCGATCACGCGCTTCTGCCAATCGCTCAGTGAGGAAAATCATGCCGTTGCCGGGTGAGCTTGCGAAAGAAAACCTGACACTGAGCGTGCAGGGCGTCGAGGTCGATCTCTCCATGATGCTCCGAGCGGGTACCCTGGCGCCCGTCCTGTTCCTGCACGGCTTCGGTTCAACCAAAGAGGATTACGCCGATATCGTTCACCATCCGGCTTTCGACATGCATCCGGTTATCGCATACGATGCACCCGGCTGCGGAGCAACGAACTGCGGCGATCTATCGAAAGTGTCGATCCCTTTCCTCGTAGCGACCGCGAAGGCTGTGCTTGATCACTTCGGAATCGGCAGGTTCCATCTCGTCGGGCATTCGATGGGAGGCCTCACCGCCCTCATGCTGGCTCATGACATACCTCAGCGCGTGCTGAGCCTTACCGACATCGAGGGCAACGTGGCGCCCGAGGACTGTTTCCTGAGCCGACAGGTCATCGAATATCCGGCGGAAAGCGCGGAGGCATTCTTCAACGACTTCATAGAACGGACGTGGCATTCGTCGTTCTATTCGTGTCCGCTCTATGCGACGAGCTTGCGTCACAAGGTCCGTGCCGAAGCGGTGCGCGGCATCTTCAGATCCATGGTCGAGTTGTCCGACCACGGGGACCTGATGACGAAATTCCTGTCGTTGCCGTTCCCGCGGATGTTCATGTATGGCGAGCAGAACGCTACGCTCTCATATCTGTCCCATCTTCAGGGTCATGGCGTGGAACTGGCGGAAATCTCGCACAGCGGGCATTTCCCCATGTATTCAAATCCCGTGGAAATGTGGAATCGCCTGGCGCGGTTTCTGGCGGTAGCGTCCCCCGCTTAAGTCACGAAGTACCAGAATTGCGTGCACTCTACGCAACGCGGCAAGGGAAAAATCTTCGGATTAGAAATTTGGCGCGATGTTGAAAATCCGTACGCACTCTAACGCGAGCGGCCTGCAAGCCACTGCAACCGCCCTTCACGGATGAGCGTGAGCAACAGGCCATGAACCAGCAATCTGACGTCCAAAGATGATGTACGCGGGAACGCACTCCCGCGCTTAAGAGGATGCCGATATGCCACGTCAGAAAGCGCTACGCTCCACTCCCAGACTCGACCTGAAGTGTCTCGCCTTTCCTTTGCCACGAAAGCGTAGCGAGTTGAGCCAACTCGAGTGCCTTGACGCCATCGTCGATCGTCGTACGCACAGGTGTGCCTGTGGTTAGCGCCTCGACAAAATTTTCCATCTCCGCAGCGTAGGCCTGCCGATAGCGCTCGAGAAAAAACGGCTCCGGTACATCGATCGACACAGCACTTGCCGACCAGCCGGTCACTTCGGTCGGCCGCACATTGCCCGCCTGCAGCATGCCCTTGCTGCCGAGCACTTCGAAGCGCTGATCGTAGCCATAGGCTGCTCGCCGCGACGTATTGATCTGGCACAGGAGTCCGCGTCTGGTGCGGATCGTCACCGCGGTCGAATCGATATCGCCCGCGTCCTGAACAGCCGGATCGGTCAGGCAACTGCCGGTGGCGTGAAGCGTTTGCGCCTCGTCGCCCAGAATCCAGCGAAACACGTCCAGATCGTGGATCAGCATGTCCTTGAAAATGCCGCCCGAACTCTTGATGTATTCGACAGGCGGCGCCCCTGGATCGCGGCTCGTGATGATCAGCATTTCTGGATCGCCGATCTCGCCGCGCTCGATGCGCGTCTTGAGCGCCGCGAACGTCGGATCGAAACGGCGCTGAAAGCCGATCATGCAGATCACACCATTGCGAGCAACCGCCGCTGCACTCTCACGTGAACGTTCGACCGTCAGGTCCACCGGCTTTTCGCAAAACACCGCTTTCCCTGCATTCGCCGCCTGGATAATCAGATCCGCGTGGGTATTCGTGCTCGACGCGATGACAACTGCGCCGATCGAAGGATCACCCAGCGCGCCTTCGACGTCCGTCACTTTCCCGCCGTGCATCTGCGCGAGCGCCTGTGCCGAAGGCGCGTGCATGTCGACCACATACTTGAGCCGCACGCCCGCCTGACGTACAAGGTTCGCTGCATGAATCTTGCCGATGCGGCCGGCTCCGAACAAAGCAATGTCAATCATCGTATTCTCCCGTTTTATGGGTTTCGTCGAAATGAAGCTCTTGCCCGTGGGCAAGAGCGGTAAATAGCGCGTGACATCAACACACTTTGTTAGAACGAGTGGTTGATGCCGATATAACCGCCGGTCTGCGAACGCCCGGGCAAGGGGTTGTCGAGATTGTCGTTATTCAGACCGGGGTTGTTGTTCACCACAGAAAAATTCGACCCGCTCGCGTTGCGCACGTGCGCAACCGTCGCATACAGGAGCGTGCGCTTCGACAGGCTGTACGTTGCACCCGTCGCGAACATCGTTGCGTGGCCGGACGGATCGTGTGTCGCGTCTCCCGCACCAGACCCGACATGGATGTAGTACACAGCGCCGCTGAGCGTCAGCGCGGGCGTCGGCCGATACTGCCCGCCAAACCAGTAGTGATCCGCGCTGCGCGCAAGACCGGCAGGTGTGTCAGGCGCGCTGAGATGCGTGTAGGCCGTCTGCAGCGTGAGCGCATCCAGATACAGGTTGGCGCCAACAAAGAATTCCTGTGAACTGGTGAAGACGTTGCTCATACGGCCGTTCGGGTCCCGTAATTCGTCGTACATGCCCCGCAGCATGAACAACGCATTCCTGTAGGTCAGTTGCACCCCATCGCTGCGACCGGCTTCGTCGGCGGCTCCGTGATTAAATGCGCCGGCCTGATTGCCGAGCGCATACTGCAAATGCGCACTGAAACCGTTAATGGAAGGCGACTGATATTCAATGTTGTTGCTTGTGATCGGCACATTGCGGCTTCGTACGAGTGCGGTGGACGAATAGGCCTGCTGCACCATCGGGTCCGCGTCCCACTGATCATTCGCAATGAACAGATTGCGTCCCATCTGAAGCCGCCCGTACTGCTCGCTGCTGAACCCGACCAGCGCCTTACGGCTAAAGAGACGCCCACCGCTACTGCCGGCAGTTCCCGACATCAGGTTCGTACCCGATTCGAGATTGAAAATGACTGCCAGCCCCCCGCCCAGGTCCTCCTTGCCGAGCAACCCGAACCGGCTCGCCCCAAAGTCGCTACTTTCAGCACGCAAACGCGACGCAGTCGTGCCGGTGCCCGTCTGCACCTGGCTGAGAAAATCGAAGCCGGCATCCGCGACGCCGTAAAGCGTCACCGAGCTTTGTGCCTGCGCTGTTGCAACAGTGAATGAACATGCACCGATCAGTACACTAAAAAATGCCTTTTTCATTGTGTCTCCATAACCATGGTCGTTTGTTATATAAAAGCCGTCGCCCGCACCGTCGTATGCCGCGATGCTTCGTCTTTTCAATCGGGGACGGTCGGACCTACATCGTCGGCATTGCAAACTCTGCGCCCTGTGCGCGACCGCCTAGCCAGCGTTGCGTGACGGCCTTTTGCCGCGTGTAAAAACGCACCGCCTCCGGACCATGCGCATGGTGATCGCCAAGAAGACTCTCGCGCGCCGCCTCGCCATCGCGGGTAAAAATCGCCGCGCCATTGCCGTATTCGTGCTCATCGACGAGCGCCAATGCCGTGGCAAAATCCGCAGCGCGCACGATGCAGACCACTGGCCCGAAGATTTCTTCGCGGTAGATCTCGCCCTTCAGCAGTTCGGTGATGCCGCACGCGTACTCCACCACTTCGAGGCCGCGAATCACTTCGCCTTTCGCATCGGACAGAACCTTGCTGTGTTCTGCTGTAATCGTCGCAGCGAGCCGGTCGAGGTTGCGTTCGATCAGTTCCTTGAAACGGAACATGATGCGGGCACGCTTGAGAGGGGGCATCGCCGCCCATGCCGGGAATGCCGACGCGGCCGCAGTCACCGCGGCGTCGACGTCGCTTTGTAAGGCAAGTGCGACGTACGAAGCAATGTCGCCGGTCGCGGGGTTATAAACGGGAGCCCGGCGTTCACTCGAGCCGTGTCTATGCTTGCCACCAAAAAAATGCGCCGTTACCGTCACATCACCTTGTAAAGACGTACTGATTCCTGCCGCTTCCATAAGGCATCCTTCTCATAGATTACAAAAAACAACTACGGGAATCGCGATTCCCGGCTATCGCGACAACATCCACTCGTGAGCAGGATCGTTCTTGAAGTGCCACGCGCGCTTCGGCCCAGCCATCACGTTCAGGTAGTAGCCGTCGTAGCCATGCGGCATCACCACCGGGTGATAGCCGCGCGGCACCATGACCACGTCGTGATCCTCGACCGCCAGCGCTTCATCGATGTCGCGCGCGTCGGTATAGACACGTTGGAAGGCGAAGCCTTGCGGCGGATCGAGGCGGTGGTAATAGGTTTCTTCCAGGTAGCTTTCCGCCGGTATATCGTCCACGTCGTGCTTGTGCGGCGGATAGCTCGACGCGTGTCCCGCTGGTGTCAGCACCTCGACTACCAGCAGCGACTCCGCAGGCTCCGTTTGAGGAAGAATGTCGCAAACGTAGCGCGTATTCGTTCCACTGCCGCGCACCGAACGGGCAATCGTGTCCGGCTCGATCAGGCGAGCTTCGTACCGCCCTTCGGCGGGCGCGCTGGCCAGTGCGATTTCGGCATCGTCGTGCGCGTCGATCGACACTGCGGTATGGGGTGGCACGTAGACCGCATACGGCGAGCGCGCCTCGAATACACTGCGGCGCGCGCCGATTTCTCTCCACGTCTGCTCTGGCGTGCCGACACTGACCACGCCCGTGAGCACGACCACACACATCTCGGTCGCGCCGGTATTGAACGTCACCTGCTCGCCACGCGCGAGGCGTTGAGCGGCAAAACCAACGTGACGCCAGCCGGCGCTATCAGGCGTGACCGTGACAATCTCGCGCCCCGCGGGCTTTCCTTTGACGAGCAGGCTCATGCGGCCTCCAGTTCCGTGGCCGCGCGATCGACCAGCGCACGCAGATGCCGATAGCCGCTTTGCGCGTACGCAAGGCTCGGCGCCACCGCCGGGTCCTGCTCGGCTTCGACGACGAGCCAGCCGCGATAGCCGTGATCGCGTAGTTGCCGGATTAAAGGCGCGAAGTCGATCGCTCCGTCGCCCGGCACCGTGAAGGCGCCGTTAATCACCGCATCGAGGAAACTCCATTGACGGTTGCGCGCAATTTCGACGATCTCAGGCCGGACGTCCTTGAAGTGAACGTGGCAAACGCGTGCGAAATGTCGGGTGAGCATTTCCAGGGACGCAGCGCCGCTGAATGTCGTCTTGCTTGCGCCGAATGCCGCATGGCCGCTATCGAACAGCAAGCCGACGTCGTCGCAGGTGAGCGCCATCAGACGGTCGACGTCTTCCGGGGTTTCGACATAAGCGCCCATGTGATGGTGATAAGCGAGGCGTACACCGTGCGAAAGCGTGTACCGCGCCACCGTGTCCAACCGGTCCGCGTAGCGCCGCCACTGCTCATCCGTAAAGAAACGCGGGCGCTTGAGGAGCGGGACGTTACGTTCGCCCTGAATCGAGCCGGCGACCTCGCCGTAGACCATCGCCTTCGCACCACCCTGTGCAAGCAGCGCGAGATGCGGACCGAGCGCGGCGATTTCCTCATCAGCGCTACGTTCGGCGAGACGCCCCGAGTACCAGCCCGACACCAGTTCGAGTTGATGACGCGACAGCACCTCGCGCAACGCGCGCGGTTCGCGCGGAAACTTGTTGCCTAGTTCGAAACCTTGATAGCCGATTTCCCGGCCCTCGGTGAGCGCGACCTCGAGTGGCGTCTCGCGACCGAGCGAAGGCAGATCGTCGTTGAACCACGAGATAGGATTGATGCCGATTTTTACATCGAAGGAATTCGTCATAGCGGGCTCTTTTGCTGTTGCTTGTTCCGTTCATAATTCGCGCGCGCCGCCCGCACCTCAGCGCGGGTAGACACTTCGGGTACCGCGACTTCCCACCAGCAGCCGCCTTCGGGGGTGGTGCGAGCGGGGTCCGTGTCGATACAGATCACATAGGTGCGATCGGAATCGCGTGCACGCTCGAGCGCGGGTGCGAGTTCGGCGAGGCTCGCCACGTGTTCGGCGCGCGCGCCGAGGGACGCGGCATGGGCGGCGAAGTCGATCTGTGGCGCGCCGAGCGGCCCCTGAACACAGTCGTCCAGAAGATTGTTGAACGGTGCGCTGCCGCACGCCTGTTGCAGACGATTGATGCAACCATAGCCGCGGTTATCGAGTACGACGATGATGAGCTTCGCGCCGAGCATCACCGACGTGGCAATCTCGCTGTTCATCATCAGATAGCTGCCGTCGCCGACCATCACGATCACTTCTCGATCCGGCTGCGCCAGCTTGACACCCAGACCGCCCGCGATCTCGTAGCCCATGCACGAGTAGCCATACTCCACGTGATAACCGCCCGGCCGCGTGGTGCGCCATAGCTTGTGCAGCTCCGCAGGCAGCGTGCCCGCCGCGCAAACGACGATATCGTGCGACGGCGAATCCGCGTGTGAACGCTGTACCGCGCCGATCACGTTGCCGTCGTACGGCAATTGGTCCGGCGCGAGTTCACGCCGGCCGGTGATCTCGCTGACCGTTGCGCGCCAGCTATCGGCGGCTGTGCGCGCCCTGTCCTGCCACGCCACGCTGCTTCGCCATGCGCCCTTCGTTTCAGGCGTTGCGGCGGACAATTCGCGTGACAGCGCATCGAGCGCGAGTCGCGCATCGGCAAGCAGTTCCACACCGCGCGCCTTGCCCGCATCGAACGCATTGACGTTGATCGTCACGACGCGCGCTTGCCCGAACAGCGAATGCGACCCCGTGGTGAAGTCCTGCAAGCGCGTACCGATGGCGATCACGACGTCCGCTTCCCGAGCGAGCGTATTGGCGGCCGGCGAGCCAGTGACGCCGACCGAGCCCAGTTGCAATGGATGATCCCAGCTCAACGCGCCTTTTCCGGCTTGCGTTTCACACACGGGCACGCCGTGCCGCTCACAAAACGCGCGCAGTGCGGCACTGGCCCGGCCGTACAGCACACCGCCGCCGGCCACGATCAACGGACGCTGCGCGGTGCGTATCGCCGCGGCTGCCGTGGCCAATTGATCCTGATCTGGCGATGGCGCACGAAAACTCACCATGGCAGGCTCGAAGAATTCGACCGGATAGTCGTACGCATGCGTCTGCACGTCCTGCGGCAACGCCAGCGTGACCGGCCCACACAAGGCCGGGTTGGTCAGCACGCGCACCGCCCGCGGCAGCGCGCTCAGCAACTGCTCCGGCGCGACAATCCGGTCAAAATAGCGCGACACGGGTTTCAGACAATCATTGGCGGAGACGGTCCCGTCGTGAAAGTCTTCGATTTGCTGCAGCACCGGATCAGGCGCGCGTGAAACGAAGGTATCGCCAGGCAACAGCAATACCGGCAAACGATTCACGTGCGCAAGCGCCGCCGCGGTAACCAGATTGGTGGCGCCTGGACCAATCGACGACGTACAAGCCATCATCCGGCGCCGCATATGCGCCTTCGCATAGGCAATCGCGGCGTGAGCCATGGCCTGCTCGTTGTGCGCACGCAAAGTGGGCAACGCGTCACGCTGCTGATACAGCGCTTCGCCGAGTCCCGCGACGTTGCCATGTCCGAAGATCGCGAATACGCCAC
Organism: Paraburkholderia sp. FW306-2-2C-D06C; assembly: GCF_058781505.1. Classification (NCBI taxonomy): domain Bacteria; kingdom Pseudomonadati; phylum Pseudomonadota; class Betaproteobacteria; order Burkholderiales; family Burkholderiaceae; genus Paraburkholderia; species Paraburkholderia sp. FW306-2-2C-D06C. The sequence continues at coordinate 68,755 of NZ_JBYSWU010000009.1, forward strand.
CAAACAGCGGGACAGGCGTGGCCCGCTCGTCATCGGCTGGCGCACGCAACGCGGCCAGATACTTGACGAGCGCCTGTGCGGTAGTCAGTCGGACGGTGCGCGTCATGCGGCTTGCTCCTCACGCGGCACTTCCGTGATGGGGTTACGCGATGTTCGCCACAGGCCGATCAACGTCTCGAAGTTGCTGCGCACCTGGTCGATCAGCATCCGATCGTCGATCTCACCCGCGAGCCAGGCCCGGCCCGGTTCCTGGAACACCGTGCGGCCCACGGTAAACCCGCGGCACGTCGTGCTCGAGCGCGCCGCCTCGAAGCCTTCAGCCAACCGGGCAACCGGCGCATTCAGACCCAGCAGCACGACGCCGCGGCAGTACGGATCGCGTTCCTCGATCAGTGCATCGATGTCGCGCCATGCGTCTGCGCTCATCGGCTCCAGCTTCCACCAGTCGGGATAAATACCAAGGTTATAGAGGCGCTTGAGTGCCCGATGCACAGTGTCCTGCGCCTGTGGGCGATCCTTCGGCGGAATCACTTCGAGCAGCAGTTCGTGACCGCTTGCCTGCGTCGCGTCATAGAGCGCACGGACCTGGCTTTCCTGTTCCAGCCGATGCAGCGCTTCATCGTCCGGATGGTATTGAACCAGGCATTTGACGATGTGCTCGCCAGGCCAGCTTGTGAGCGCCGTACCGATCGAGCGGCCATGTTCGAATTCCAGCGGGTTCGATCCGGGCAACTCGACGGGGCGGCCGATCCACCAGCCACGGCCCGTTGCCGCGTTTAACGCATCCTGTCCATAGCGGTCGTCGATCAGCACCGCGATCCTGCCGGCGTAGCCACCGGCCATTTCGGTTTCTTCGACCGCTCGCACGAAAAGCTGCTTGAGCGTCGCAATGCGCGCTTCATCGGCGCCGGCCCGCTGCGCCATTTCGAAGAACTGGCTGCGATGATCGAATGCGAAGCCGAGCACTTCGTCCCAGCGCTTGCGCGGCACGCTCACACGATGCAGACGCGCGAGCGCCGCGTCTTGATCGGGACGGCGCAAACGGTCGGCGTGGGCGAGGAAGTACTCCAGTTCGGCCGGCGTGGGCATGGCCGGTGCGCAGGCGTGGCGCGATACGACGAGCGCGCCACAGGCGTTTGCATAGGCGCAGCAAATTGCATAGTCGGCGCCTGTTAGCCATCCTTTGAGAAAGCCGGAGATAAACGCATCACCCGCACCGAGTACATTCATGACCTCGACCTCAACGCCACGAAAATGCCGGTCTCCATTGAGGTCTGCCGGAATCTGGCCGTCGATCACCGTGCAACCCAGCGGGCCGCGTTTGACGACCAGCGTGGCCGTACTCACGGCGCGCACCGAGCGCAGGGCTTCGAGCAGATCTTCGAACCCGCCGGCGATGCAGAACTCCTCCTCCGTACCGACGATCAAGTCAAACTTCGGCAAGATGCCACGCAGATGCGCGCTTACGCTGCCGTCGGCGATAAAGCGCGTTTCACCGTCCGCCTTGCCCGTCAGACCCCACAGCACCGGCCGATAGTCGATATCGAGCACGGTGCGCACGCCGTTGCGCCGCGCATAGTCAAGCGCCGTCATGCTCGCGCGAAGCACACCTTCGGTCGATAAATGCGTCCCGGTAATCAGCAGCGCCTTGCTGGAAGCGATGAACGCTTCGTCGAAGTCCGTCTCGTCGAGCGCCATATCGGCGCAGTTTTCACGGTGAAACACCAGCGGGAACGTGTTCCGGTCTTTCAGACCGAGCAGCACGAGTGCCGTCAGACGCTCCATGTCGGTCTTCACGTGGCTGACGTCGCAGCCTTCCTTTGCCAGCGCGTCGACGAGGAACCGGCCCATGTGGTCATTACCGACGCGCGATAGCATGGCTGACTTCAATCCCAGGCGGGCGCAGCCGAACGCGATGTTGGCCGACGAGCCGCCCAGATACCGCGAAAAGCTGGTGACGTCTTCGAGCCGGGCACCGATTTGTTGCGCATAGAGATCGACCGCGAGGCGGCCCAGACAGACGATGTCCAGTGGCCGGTCTGCAGCGAAAGAGGTGGAATGGTTCATATGCGATTGCACCGAAATAGATGACGGATGGATAGCGTTGCTTAGCGAGCGCGCCGCTTGCGGTATTGGTCGGCGATCACGGCCGCGACGATGATCATTCCCTTGACGATTTCCTGGATGTACGAGTCGATGCCCAGAAAGGTGAAGCCGCTCGAGATCACGCCGAGGATCAATGCGCCGATCACCGCGCCGGTGATCCGGCCCACGCCGCCGGCGAGACTGGTGCCGCCGATCACGGCCGCGGCAATGGCGTCGAGTTCATATGACATGCCCATGCCGGACTGGCTCGTCTGTGCGCGCGCCGAGACGACCACACCGGCCAGCCCCGTCAGCAGCCCTGCAATCGTGTAGACGGCCACCAGATTGCGCCCGACGCCGATGCCCGACACGCGCGCCGCCTGCACATTGCCGCCGATCGCATACAGGCATTTACCGAAACGCGTGTAGCGCAGCACGATGTGGAAGACGAGCGCAGCCAGCAGAAAGATCGCCACCGGCTTCGCGCCGCTGCCGATTGCCGAGTACGCGTCGGTGAACATGCTGATGGGTTGGCCGTGCGTGTAGTAGCGCGCCAGTCCACGCGCCGACACCATCATGCCGAGCGTGACGATGAAGGGCGGCACACCGGTGCGCACGATCAACGTACCGTTGATCAGGCCGCAAATTCCGCCCGTCAGCACACCCACCGCGACCGGCACGAGCACCGGCAGATCGACGAGTCCTGGAAACACCGTGCGCCCGAAACCCGAGGTCTGCGCGAGGCTGCCGGCAATCATCGCGGATAGCGCGACCACGGACCCGGATGACAGATCGATGCCGCCCGCGATGATGATCATCGTGACGCCCACCGCGATCAGCCCGATTTCGGACACGCGCAGCACCATGATCAGCAGGCCCTGCGGGTTATAGAGAAACGACTGGCCGCGCTCGATCCAGCCGAGCGCTTCGAACACCAGCGCGATACCGAGCAGCACGAGCAGAATGCTGGTCTCCTGCGGTAAGCGCCAGTTACGTGGAGCAGGATGCTGAATTTCCGGGGTGAGGATGGCTGAGTTACGCATAGTTGTCTCCTGTGTCGATCGGAGTTAGCGCTTCAGCGCTTACTCCGGTCCCATGCAAAGCTGTCGATCGGAGCTGGCGCTTCAGCGCTTGCTCCGGTCCCATGCAAAATGGTCGTTGCCGTTACCGCTAATTCAGGCTGCTCGCCGGAAGCGAGCGCCATGATGCTTTCCTGCGTGGCGCTCGCACGAGGCAGAACACCGCTGACGGTGCGCTCGTGCATCACCACGATCCGGTCGCTCATGCCCATCACCTCGGGCAGTTCGGACGAGATCATGATGATCGCGACCCCATCCCTTGCGAGCTGCGTGATCAGCGTGTGGATCTCTGCCTTCGCGCCGACGTCGACGCCGCGCGTCGGTTCATCGAGGATCAGGATCCTGGGTTTGTTCAGGAGCCAGCGCGCGAGCAACACCTTCTGCTGGTTGCCGCCGCTCAGGTTCTCGATGACTTCGTGCAGGCCGGGCGTCTTGACCTTCAACTGACGGCACATATCGCCGCACGAAACGTTCACACGCTTTTGCCGGACGAAGCCCAGCGCGCAATTGCGGCGCAACGCCGAAATCTGCATGTTTTCGCCGACGGAAAGCTGAAGGAACAGCCCGGTACTCTTACGGTCCTCGGTGAGAAACGCGACGCCCGCGGCGATCGCCTGTTGCGGAGAACGAATCGCCCGGCGTCTGCCGTCGAAAAGCAATTCGCCTTGGTCGGACGGACAGATACCGAAGACCGCCTCCATCACCTCCGTGCGCCCGGACCCCATCAGACCGGCCACGCCGAGAATCTCGCCGTACCGAAGGTCGAAGCTGACGTTCGAGAACGCGCCGCGGCGGCCGAGGTTGCGCACGGCGAGCGCCACTTCGCCGATCGCGACCTCCATCTTGGGAAAGACCTGCGTGAGTTCACGGCCCACCATCGCTGCAATCAACGATTGCTTGTCGAACTCTTTCGCCGTGCGCGTCACGATATGGTGGCCGTCCCGGAAGATCGAAATATCGTCGGCGATCTGAAACACCTCATCCATCTTGTGCGTGATGTAGATGATCGCCTTGCCTTGCACCTTCAGCTCGCCGATGATCCGGAACAGATGCTCGACTTCCTTGTCGGTGATCGCCGAGGTCGGTTCGTCCATGATCAGCAGATCGGAGTCGAAGGACACAGCCTTGGCGATTTCCACCATCTGGCGGTTCGCAATACTCAGGCTGCCCAGTTGCACCTGCGGATCGATCTCGATGCCGAGTTGCGCGAACAGTTCGCCGGTGCGCCGATTCAGCGCGCGATGGTCGATCAGGCCCAGCAGATTGCGCGGTTCGCGGCCGATCCAGATGTTCTCCGCCACCGTCATGCAGGGCAGCAGATTCAGCTCCTGGTGAATCATCGCTATACCGCGGTCGAGTGCGTCGCGCGGTGACTTCAGCGCAATCGGTTTGCCTTTGAAATGCAGCGAGCCGTCGTCGGGAAAATAGACGCCCGCGATGATTTTCATCATCGTCGACTTGCCGGCGCCGTTTTCGCCCATCAGCGCATGCACCCGGCCGGCGTGGATGTCGATCGACACGTCGTCGAGCGCGATCACGCCGGGAAAGGCTTTGCGAATCTTGCGGGCGGCGAAGATCGGCTCATGCGCCGCCGACGCAGCGACGTGTTCCGTCCGAGCGGCCTGCGCTCTCATGGTGAGATCTGACATAGTGGCACTCCCTCTGTGGATGAAACGGGGCGCGCGCGGCGCCCCGAGGTCATGCGGGCTATTTGTTCAGAAAGCTCTTGTAGTTATCCGGTGTGACGAGTTGATAAGGGATCCAGTCTTCTTTTGGTACGCTCTTGTCGCCGCTGGCCAGCTTGATAGCGGTATCGACCGCAGCCTTGCCCTGCCCTCGCGCGTCCTGGAACACGGTGACAGCGAGATCGCCCTTGGCCATCGCGTTCAAAGCTTCCTTGGTCGCATCGACCCCGCCGACCAGCACGCTCTTCGGCGAGACGCCGGCCTGCTTCATCGCAATCAATGCGCCGAGCGCCATCTCGTCGTTATTCGCAGCGATCGCATCGAACTTCTTGCCCGAGCTCAGCCACTGGCTCATCAGGTTGATGCCCTGGCTACGGTCGAAGTTCGCGGTTTGCTCCTCGGCGATTTTGATGCCCGGATTCTTCGCGACGATATCCTTCACCCCGCGCGTACGGTCCCGCGTTGCATCGGTCGACAGTTCACCGAGCATGATGGCGATATTGCCTTTGCCTTTGAGTTGCTTCGCGAGGTAATCCATTTGCAGGTGCCCGGCCACGAGACTGTCCGAGCCGACGAAATAGGCGCCGTTGCCCATCGGCTCATCCGGCTTACGATTGACGTAGACGATCGGGATACCCGCCTTGCGGGCGGTATCGGTCATTCGTTTGGTCGCCGCCGCGTCGGCGGGATTGACAATGATCGCCGCCACCCGCTGCGACACGAAGCTCTCGACCTGGCTGACCTGCCGCCCCACGTCGCCTTGCGCATCCTCGAAGTCGAGGTTGATGTCTTTGTGCGCTTTACCTTCGGTCGCCATTGCGTCGCGCACCGTGGTCAGGAAGTTGTCGTCGAAGTGCGCCATCGAGACGCCTATTGTCGTGCTTGCCATAGCGGAAATCGGCAGCACCGCCGCGAACGACAAGGCGACCACGGATCGGGTGATAAATTTCATTGACATGTCTCCTATCAGTTGATTGAACCCGCGCGGCCTATCGGTCTGATGCCAAGGTCCACGCGGCAAACTTTCATGCGGTCTTCACGTGCTCGATCTCTTTCTATGCATGTACTGAGAACCCCTGCTACGCGGCCTTGCGCACCTGTGCCGACTCGACGCTCGCGCGGATATAAGCGATGCTGTCGCGCAAGCGGCTTTCGATGTCGTCAGCGCCGGCAATTTCCTCGGCGAACGGCTCGAACGACACATGACCGCGATAACCACGCGCAAGCAATGTGTTTAACTGACGGATGTTGCCGAGCCGATCGTCCGCGCCGACCAGCACACGATGCCCGTCGCGCATCTGGTCAACGGGCAGGCCGCCATCCTCGACGCCCGAAATGTGGACCAGACCCGTGAGGTCCGGAAAGAAAATGTCTTCGCCCGACAGGTGGTGATGAAACGTGTCGTGTACTAGCCGGAAATGGTGCTCGCCTGCCGCGTCGTAAATTGCCTTGACCGCATCGGATTTACGGCGCAGCGCGCATTCCTCGAAGCCGAGCGGTTCGATCAGACCGAGCAGTCCGTGATCGTCGAGGATCGGCTCCAGTTGCCTGAGCGCATTAACCAGATCGGCGTGACGCTCGCTTGCCGTGCGTTGATCCTGCCGGCTGTTGGTCGGGCACAGGACAATCGCGCGGGCTCCGCAGTCAGCGGCATAGCGCGACAACGCCACTGCTTCCTTCGCGCGGGTCGCGTCGAAACGTTCGAAGCGTTGCAGCGCGTTGATCGACAGGATCGTCAGCCCCGCCGCGGCGCTAAGCGCCTTGATATCGCCGGCGGGCGTGCCGTCGTTGATCTCGACGCCTTCGAGGTCGTTGCGGATCTCAATCGCATCGACGGCCAGGCGCTGGCAAAGCGCGGCATAGTCGGCGAACGCCAGCCGCGGTGCGCTCATCCGGTTCAGGGAAAATTTCAGCGCTTCATCACTCGTCAATGTCATTTGTGTCTCCAGTTATAGCGAACGAATGGGTTGTCTTTCAGGTTCATGCCGTTATGGCGTTTTGTCCGGCGCTTTGCGCGAGCCATGTGTTGCGCAGCCATGCGGCGCACGCAACGTTGTTCTCGAAGATCGAATACCCGGCACCGCCGCCGTAGTCGGCAAACGGGATGAACTCGCAGCTGATGTGCTGCGGCGTGGAAACGCCACCCTGTACGCGCGCGTTGAGCAGATGCCGTACCGCGCTCTTCCACGGAAGGAGCGCTGCCTCATCCCAGCTGCCGTCCCATTGATCCGCAGGGGGACGCACGAACGGGTATTGAATGCCGCGGCCGGGTCTTCCGTCGGGGCGGCGCATGCGGGAATTGCGTGGGTTGTCCGGTATGACACTGCGCGCGTGAGCGTGATGAACCCAGCCGCGCGCGATCCACTGTTTGAAGATCGCATCGGGTGACTCGGGATCGAGCACGATCTCGCTCGCCTCGACCTCCGCACGGATCCGCGATACATCGAGTTCTTCGTCATTGCCGATCTTGAAGATCAGATGCGAATGATCGAGCGTGAGGCGCAGTGCAATGCCGTCGCGCGCCAACAGTTCGCCGACTCGTTCGACGCGGGTGAAATCTTCGTTCCACATATCAACGTGCACTTCGAGGCTCGGCAGGCAGCCGGCCGGGGCGGCCCACTCACATGCCTGCACGTAGAACCTTGCGACCTCGGCATCGGTGAGGCGATGTCCGTCGGCATGATTCGCGTAGAGCTGGCAATTCAGTACCTTCGAGCCGAAGCGCGGCGCCCACTCGATCACGTGCCGCAGATGCGCTTCGTCGCGGCCCGCACAAAAGATGCCGCCGATCACGCGAACCGGCAACGCGTAGCGCTCGCTCAACTCGACGTAGCGCGCAAGTGCGACGCCTTCGGGCGGATTCATCTCGACATAGTCGAACACACCCGCGTCGGCGATCATCCGGAATTGCATTTCGGCATCGACGGGTGGCATGTCATCGCGATGCAGCACGCCGTCGATATTGACGCCGATGTGAAGTGTGGGGTTCATGGTGTCTTTGTATCGGAGCGATGAGTCCTGCTCACGCCGCTTCGGCGACAAGCAGCGACTTGAGCTTCACTGACGGATCCGCGAGCTCTTCGGTGGAGATACGAGCGTTGCGGCCGATCAGCATTTGTGCAATCCGGATATCGCGGCCGACCGCCCGGCCGACGCCGCTTGCCGCGATCAACGATCCGTCCGCCGACAGATGAAACAGCAACAACGCATCGACCGTTTCGCGCACGACGGTCCCACGACCGAATGCAGGAAGCCCTGCGATCTGAATCGACAACTCATACTGATCGGACCAGAACCACGGCACTTCGCGGTAACGAAGGTTTTCGCCGAGCATGTTGCGCGCGGCGATGCGGCCTTGATCCTCAGCGTTCTTCCAGCATTCGAGGCGCACACGGCAGCCGTACAGCGCATGCGGGAACGAGCACGCATCACCCGCTGCGAAGACGTCGGGATCGCTCGTGCACAGACGGTCGTCGACCACGATACCGTCCGCGACGTCGAGTCCTGCTGCCTGTGCTAACGCCGTACGGGGCGCAGCGCCGATGCCGACCACAACCGTGTCGCAGCGGATGACCTCTCCGTCGGCGAGACGGACCTCTTCAGCTGCACGAGCACCTGCGATGGCAGCCAACCGCGCACCAAAGCGGAACTGCACACCGGCGTCGCGGTGCCGCGCTTCGATACGTGCAGCGATTGCCTGCGGCACAGCGCGCATCAGCAGACGCTCGCCGGCTTCGATGACCGTGACACTGCATCCAGCAGCGACAGCACTTGCCGCCACTTCGAGCCCGATAAAGCCGCCGCCGACGATCGCAACATGTTGTCCGTGATGGAGCCGCACGGCGAGATCGCGGGCATCGTCGACAGTGCGCAGTGTGACCACGCCAGACAATTCCGAACCGGGCAAGCTCAACATTCTGGGCGACGCGCCGGTCGCGATCAGCAGCCGGCTATAGCCGATGCGCTCACCGTTATCGAGGACAACCGCGCGGGCCGCACGATCGATTTCGACCGCACTGGCTGCAAGCTTCAGATCGATCGCATGGTCGGCAAAGAAGGTATCGCCGAAGAGCGCACAATCACCCAGCGCCTTTTCCTTGAGCAGCACCGCCTTCGAGAGAGGCGGCCGGTCATAGGGCGCATGCGGTTCGTTGGCGATGAGCGTGATCGCGCCATCGAAGCCCGCCTCGCGCAGTTCGGCGCTGGCGCGGGCGCCAGCCAGGCCGCCTCCGACGATGACCATATGTGCGTCGCTTGCCATGATCACTCCGCCGCCGGCACGCCGATCAGGACCGCATCGCCTTCGATGCGTACCGGATGCGTTTTCAGCTGTTGACAGACCGGCGCGCAGAGCGGCTTGCCGCTTGCAATATCGAAGCGCCCCTGATGCCGCGGACATTCAATCGCGTTACCCAAGACGAAGCCGTCCGCAAGATGGGCTTTCTCATGCGTACACCAGCCGTCGGACGCGTAGAACTTGCCGTCGACGCGATAGACGGCGAAGGTTGCATCGCCATGATCGAAACGCACGACGTCTTCTTCATCGATGTCGCCGGTCTGGCAGGCGACGACCCATTCACGTTGATCCACCATTTCAGATACCCCCTGTTCCGGACGTTTTTCAGGTTGCCGAGCGCATCGGCTCGCGATGCGGCACGTGGCGACGGATAAAGTGAGAACGATCGCGCGTCTGACGGATCAAGGTCGGAATCATCTCCCTGTAGACCGACCAGAGACCCGGATACGCAGGCGGCGTCTCTGTCTTGATCGCTTCGTGCAGTTTCGGCAGCGCGTGATACGGCACCATCGGTAGCAGGTGATGTTCAATGTGGTACTGCATGTTCATGTAGAGAAACGCGAACACCGGATTGATGTAGACCGTGCGCGTGTTGAGCCGATGGTCGGCAACGTTCATCGCCATGCCGGCGTGTTGCGTGAGGCCGAGGGTCTGGTGGAACCAGCCACAGTAAAAGCGCGGCGTCCACACGAACATCAGCGGCAGAACGCTTTGGATCGCGATGCACCAGCCGATCACTGCGGCCATGACGACAACGTAGAAGCGGCTGATCCAGATCATCTTGCGGCGCTCCATGGCCGGCACAAAGTCGGCGACTTCCGGGCTGATAGACCCGCATGCATGACGCACGGTCTTGACGATCTCCGTGGTGCCGCCAATCAGATAGAAGAAATCCAGCAGGATCGTGACGAGTTGCGGCGGGCGGCATACCTGGATCTCGGGGTCGCGTCCCACCATGATCGTATGCGTGTGATGGCGAGCATGACTCCAGCGCCAGAGCGTCGCCTCACGGATCGTCATGAACGAACATAGCTGGTAGAAGGCCTGATTCATCCACGGCGTCTTGAACGGCGTCCCGTGCGCAAGCTCATGCCAACGCGCGTCGCTCGAACAATAGATCGTGCCGTAGACGAAAAACGCCGGAATCGCCCACCACGTGCCCCACGCATAGAGCGCCGCCGCCCCCGATGCGAGCAGCAACGCGATCCACAGGCCGAAATTCTTCAGACCTTCAGCGTCGCTGCGCTTCATCAGTTGCTTGAGTGTCTGGCGCGGGATGTCGGGGCGATACCAGTTCTCTTCGGACTGTGCGGCGGATGCATCACGCCCGCTGACACCGGTGTTTGCGAGGCTGCCCGTGCATGGCATGTTCAGAGGTGAGTTCGACACCTGCGTCTCCTTTCTTTTTCAGATCGGCTTCTCCCGCCTGTCCCGAAGGTCACGAGCGCGGCAAAGCGATGACTGCAAGATAAGAGACCGCCGTACTCCTCTCAACGAAAAGATTGACGTTTTTTCGTCAATCCCCTAGCGTTAAAAAAGGCACGAAATAATGCTGCGCTGCGCCATTATCACGAGCGCCAGACAGAACGGAACAGAACAAAACAGACAAGCGAACCGGAGACAACGACATGACCGACGCCACCCCGCCGTCACGGCGTAAGCGCACGGCGCGCTTTATCGAAATCGCCGAGGCGGCGGGCGTGAGCCCGGCAACCGTCGATCGCGTGCTCAACGAACGCGGCAGTGTGTCGGCTGCGACCCGCGCGCGCGTCGTGGCAGCGGCCCGGCAGCTCGCCGTGCCGCGCATCCTGCCGGATACGCGGCACGGACTGATGCATGTGGACGTGCTCCTGCCGCAAAACAGCACACCTTTCTTTGGCCGTCTGAATCTCGCGCTGCAACGCTCGATGCAGATGCTGGACAAGCGGGTCGTCATGCACCGGTCGACCCTTCCTGAAGCCGATGACGACGTGATTACCGAAGCGATCCTTCATCCGCGCTACAAGCGATCGGGGCTGATCGTGACGACTCACGACACGCCGCGCGTGCGCGATGCGTTACGCACCGTGATCGAACGCGGCGAACCGGTCGTCACGATGGTCACCGACGTCCGCGACGTGGGGCGCCTGCATTACGCGGGCATCGACAACCTGTGTGCCGGGCGCACGGCGGGCTACTTCGTCGGCCGGCTTGCAAGACGGTCCGGACGGGTGCTGCTGCTGTGCAGCCGCAAGGACTATCGCGCCCATATCGACCGGATCGGCGGTTGCCGGGCACAGCTTGCTGAATCCTTTCCGGAACTCGTCTGCGATAGCGCGGAGGTGGAAACCGAAGATGACCCGGACAGGTGTTATCGCGCCGTCGTCAGCGCACTGAAGCGGGGCGATCTGGTCGGCATCTACAGCAGCGGGTATGGCTCGCCCGGTATCGAAGCCGCGTTGCGCAAGTTCGGTGCGACCGGGAAGGTCGTCTGGGTGAGCCATGAAATGCTGGACTTGCACCGCCAATACATCGAGGAACACACGATGGACATCGCCATCGACCAGGACCCGGATGGACAGGTGATATCCGCCCTGCAGCACGTGCTGCATGCGTGCGGCGTGGTCGAGGATGCGCCTCCGCCAGGACCGGTAGAGTTCCGGATATTCTGCCCGGCGAACGTGAGGCGCACGGCATATCTGCCTTCGCTGCCGGATTGAAGGCGTCGAGCGTGCGGGCGTTTCAGGAACGGCTTCAACGCGTGGCGCGGTGCAGCCTGAAGTCCAGGATGCCTTGCTCAGTCACTGCCGATTCGGGGTCGTACACAACCGTCGTCCACGCTCAATCCCACCGCGCGTCCCGCACCTGAACGAACCCGCCTTCGACGCGAACCGGAAACGTCGCGACATCCTCGTAAGCCGGCGGCCCGAGAACCTTCCCTGTCCTGATGCAAAAGCTGGCCCCGTGACGCGGACAGACCACCACGTCGCCGTTCACCTCGCCGCCCGTGAGGATGCCGCCGTCGTGCGTGCAGACGTCTTCAATCGCATAGCAGACGCCGTCCAGATTGAATACGGCCACCTGCGCGCCGTCCACCTCCACGGTGCGGTGCGTGCCGGGCGGCAGATCCCCTATGGCGGCGACCTCGACCCAGTCCGACATGTCAGAGCATCCCCAGTTGCAGGCGCGCGGCATCGGACATCCGCTCGCGCGACCACGGCGGATCCCACACCAGTTCGACGTGCACATCGTTCACGCCGCTCACCTCGAACACCGCATCTTCCACCGTCGCCGGGAAAGTCTGCGCGACCGGGCAGCCGGGCGCGGTGAGCGTCATGCGGATCTCGATCCGTCCCTCTTGCGCATCGACATCGAGCCCATAGACCAGGCCCAGGTCGTAAATATTGACTGGAATCTCCGGGTCGTACACCGTGCGCAACGCCTCGATGACCCGGCTTTTCAGGTCGCCGCTGTCAGAGCCGGCAGCGTCGTCGCGGGCTTGCGCCCGCTTCCACCAACCGGATTCGCTCATGATTCGCTACTCCGTGGATACCGTACTGTTCTCGCCTTGCAGCGCGGCACGCAGCGTATGCCACGCGAGCGTCGCGCATTTCACCCGCGCGGGAAATTCACGCACGCCGGACAGCACCGCGAGCTTGCCCAGATCCGGCACCGGCGCCGATACCGGAGCGCTTGCCGTCACCATGTCGCGAAAGCGCCCGAACAGCGCTTGCGCCTCGGCTTCCGTCTTGCCCTTCAGCGCTTCGGTCATCAGCGATGCCGATGCGGTGGCGATCGCACATCCCGAGCCCTCGAAGCTCGCCTCCTTGACGATACCGTCCTCGATCCTCAGATACAGCGTCACCTTGTCACCGCACAACGGGTTGTAACCCTCCGCCGTGCGGTTGGCGCCGGCCAGCACGCCGCGATTGCGCGGCTGCCGGTAGTGATCGAAGATGACCTCCTGATAGAGCTCGCTCAGATCGTTCATCGTCCGAATACCTCCCCGACGTGGCCGAGTCCTTCAATCAGCGCGTCGATATCTTCACGCGTGTTGTAGAGGCCCAATGACGCGCGCACGGTCGCCGGCACGCCGAAACGCTGCATCACCGGCATCGCGCAGTGGTGGCCCGCCCGCACGGCCACGCCGTGACGATCGAGAATCGTGCCGACGTCGTGCGGATGCACGCCGTCGAGCACGAACGACAGGATGCTCGCCTTGTCGGCCGCGGTGCCGATCAAGCGCAAGCCCTGAACAGCCCGCAGTGCTTCGGTCGCGTAGGCGAGTATGCCGGCCTCGTGCGCGGCGATGACTTCCATGCCGATCGCGTCGACGTAATCGAGGGCCGCGCCGAGCGCAATCGCGCCGGCGATATTCGGCGTGCCGGCCTCGAACTTCCACGGAATTGCGTTGTACTCCGTCTTTTCGAACGTCACCGAGCGGATCATGTCGCCGCCGCCCTGCCATGGCGGCATCGCGTCGAGCAGCTCAGCCTTGGCGTACAGCACGCCGATTCCGGTCGGCCCGTACACCTTGTGCCCGGAAAACGCGTAGAAATCGCAATCGAGCGCGCGCACGTCGACGGGCAGATGCGAGATCGCCTGCGCGCCGTCCAGCAGCACCGGCACGCCCTTCGCGTGCGCGGCGGCAACGATGTGCTCCACCGGATTGATGCTGCCGAGCGCATTGGCCAGATGCGTGATCGCAACTAGCCGGGTACGCTCGCCGAGCAGGCTTTCGTATGCGTCGACATCGAGCGCGCCCGTATCGTCGATTGGTACGACTTTCAGCACCGCGCCGGTCTGCTGGCAGACGAGCTGCCACGGCACGATGTTCGAATGATGCTCCATCGCGCTGATCAGGATTTCGTCGCCGGGCGCGAGCCGCGGCCGCGCGTAGCTCTGCGCGACCAGATTGATCGCTTCGGTCGTCCCGCGCACGAACACGATCTCCTCCGGGCGCCGCGCATGGATGAAGCGGGCGATTTTCGCGCGTGCCGCTTCGTAGGCATCGGTCGCGCGCAGCGACAGCAGATGCACGCCGCGATGCACATTGGCGTTGCCATGACGGTAAAAAGCGTTTTCCGCGTAGATGACCGAAGCGGGCTTTTGCGTCGTGGCGCCGTTGTCGAGATAGACCAGCGGCTGGCCGTGCACGCGTTCGCCCAGAATCGGAAAGTCAGCCCGCCAGTGCGCGACATTGCGGGGATCCGGCGCCCGCATGGATTCGATCGGCTTCATAGCAACTCCCTGATGCGCGCCCCTTCCGGGGTATGCGCGAGCAGCACGTCTTCGAGCCGGCCGCGCAGCGAATCGATACGCACACGCTCGACGACGTCGCGCGCAAATGCGTAGGTCAGCAGCGAGCGCGCCATGCGCTCTTCGACGCCGCGCGCGCGCAGATAGAACAGCTGATCCTCGTCCAGCTGGCCGACCGTCGCGCCGTGCGTGCATTTCACGTCGTCGGCGTAGATCTCGAGCTGCGGCTTGGTGTCGATTTCAGCGTCGCGCGACAGCAGCAGGTTGTGATTCGACTGATGCGTGTCGGTTTTCTGCGCATCGGGATGCACGATGATGCGCCCGTTGAACACGCCGTGCGCGGCGCCGTCGAGCACGCCGCGGTAGTACTCGCGGCTCGTGCCATGCACGTCGGCGTGGTCGATGCGCGTGTGGTGATCGACGTGCTGCCGCCCGCCGACGAAATACAGACCGTTCAGCGTGGCGTGCGCGTTCGCGGCGTTCAGGCTCGTGCCGATGCCTGTACGCGACAGCGCGCCGCCGAACGCGAACGCGTGCGAGGTAAAACGGCTGGCGCGCTGCTGGGCCGCGACCACCGACGCGATATGAAACGCCTTCGGACCTTCCTGCTGCAACCGGTAGTGCTGCACATCCGCCTCTTCGTCCGCGACGATGCGGGTGACCGCATTGGTCCAATAGTCCTCATCGCTCAGTCCGACGAAATGTTCGACGATTGTGCAGCCCGAACGCGCGCCTGCCAGCACGATGTTGAAAGGCTGCACGGCCAGACCCGACTCGTCGCTCAGGAACAGCATGTGCAGCGGCTGATCGACGACCTCGCCGGGCGGCAGCACGACCGCGAAGCCGTCCGCCATGAACGCCGTATTCAACGCCGCAAAGCCGTCGGCATAGGTCTTCGCCGCGATGGTGGGTTCGAGCCGTTGCGGCATTTCCCGCAACGCCCGCGCGAGCGAGCCCACGAATACGCCGTGCGGCAAGCCGTTCAGTTTCGACAGCCGCGGCACGTGGCGTCCATCGACGAAGACCAGCCGGTAACCAGCCTGATCCAGCGCGAGTTCATCGACGCTGCGGCGCATCTCGCTATCGTAGATGCGGGCCGCACTGCCGGAACGCTGCGGCGCGAAATGCCACGCATGCTTGCCGATCGCCGACACGTCCGTGTATTTCCAGTCCTCCTGACGCGTGGTCGGCAAGCCGAGCGCGTCGAACTGGTCGAAGGCGCTGTTGCGCGCGACACGCAGCCACCGCAACTCGGCGCCGGGCAAGGTTCTGGCGACGTGTCTGAAAGCGTCATGGAAAGGATCGAGCGACTTGTCTTTCATCGATGCCCCGCACTTGCGCGAGCGGCCGGATGCGCCACCTCATTCTCGATCCAGCCATAGCCCTTGCGCTCCAGTTCCTCGGCCAGCTCCCGCGGCCCCGATTTCACGATGCGGCCGTTCGC
Source organism: Paraburkholderia sp. FW306-2-2C-D06C (assembly GCF_058781505.1). NCBI lineage: Bacteria > Pseudomonadati > Pseudomonadota > Betaproteobacteria > Burkholderiales > Burkholderiaceae > Paraburkholderia > Paraburkholderia sp. FW306-2-2C-D06C. The sequence goes on from NZ_JBYSWU010000009.1 coordinate 84,583, forward strand.
CAGCACGTGCACGCGGTCCGGCACGACGTAATCCAGCAGCCGCTGATAGTGCGTCACCAGCACGATCGCCCGTTCGGGCGCGCGCATGCTGTTGACACCGCGCGCGACGATCTGCAAGGCGTCGATATCGAGTCCGGAATCCGTTTCGTCGAGAATCGCGAGCCGGGGTTCCAGCACCGCCATCTGCAATATCTCGTTGCGCTTCTTCTCGCCGCCGGAGAATCCTTCATTGATCGCGCGGTACAACAGCGTCTCGTCCATCTGCATCAGCGTCATTCTTTCCTTGATCAGTTGCAGGAACTCGATCGCGTCGAGTTCGGGCTCGCCGCGATGCCGGCGCTGCGCGTTCAACGCGGCCTTCAGCAGATAAATATTGCTGACGCCGGGTATCTCCACGGGATACTGGAACGCGAGAAAGAGTCCCTCGCGCGCGCGTTCTTCAGGCGCGAGCGCCAGCAGATCGCGTCCGAGATACGACACCGCGCCGCCCGTGACGGCCAGGTCCTCGCGCCCCGCCAGCACATGCGCGAGCGTGCTCTTGCCCGAGCCGTTCGGGCCCATGATCGCGTGCACCTCGCCGGCCTTCACGCTCAGATCGATGCCGCGCAGAATCTGCTTGCCGCCGACTTCGACTTGCAGGTTGCTGATCTCAAGCATGGTTCGTCTACCTCACGAATATCGTGGTTATCCCACGCTGCCTTCCAGACTGACGCCGAGCAGCTTCTGCGCCTCGACCGCGAATTCCATCGGCAGCTCCTTGAACACTTCCTTGCAGAAACCGTTGACGATCATCGACACCGCGTCTTCAGGAGACAGTCCGCGCTGCCGGCAATAGAACAACTGGTCTTCGCCGATGCGCGAGGTCGAGGCTTCGTGCTCGACCCTGGCGGTCGGGTTTTTGACTTCGATATACGGAAACGTATGGGCGCTGCAGTGCGCGCCGAGCAACAGCGAATCGCACTGCGTGTAGTTGCGTGCGCCCTCCGCCGCGCGGCCGACCTTCACGAGCCCGCGATACGCGTTCTTGCCGTGGCCCGCCGAAATGCCCTTCGACAGGATCGTGCTGCGCGTATTGCGGCCGAGGTGAATCATCTTCGTGCCGGTGTCGGCCTGCTGATAGTGATTGGTCAGCGCGACCGAATAGAACTCGCCGACCGCGTTATCGCCTCGCAGAATCACGCTGGGGTACTTCCACGTGATCGCCGAACCGGTTTCCACCTGCGTCCACGAAATCTTCGAATTCGCCTCGCGGCAGTCGCCGCGCTTGGTCACGAAGTTGTAGATGCCGCCCTTGCCCGCGGCATCGCCCGGATACCAGTTCTGCACAGTCGAATAGCGGATCTGCGCGCCTTCCAGCGCGATCAGTTCGACCACCGCGGCATGCAGCTGATTTTCGTCGCGCATCGGCGCCGTGCAGCCTTCCAGATAGCTCACATACGCGCCTTTGTCCGCGATGATCAGCGTGCGCTCGAACTGGCCGGTGTTTTGTGCGTTGATGCGGAAGTAGGTCGACAACTCCATCGGGCAGCGCACGCCCGGCGGGATGTAGCAGAACGAGCCGTCGCTGAACACAGCGGAATTCAGCGCGGCGAAGAAATTGTCGGTGTGCGGCACGACCGAGCCGAGATACTCCCGCACCAGCTCGGGGTGGTGCTGCACGGCATCCGAGAACGAACAGAAGATGATGCCGAGTTCCGCGAGCTTTTCGCGAAACGTCGTGGCCACCGAAACGCTGTCGAAGACGGCGTCCACCGCCACGCCCGCGAGGAGTTCGCGCTCTGCCAGCGGCACGCCCAGCTTCTCGTAAGTACGCAGCAGTTCCGGATCGACTTCGTCGAGACTCTTCGGACGATTCCTCTGCGCCATCGGCGCGGAATAATAGACGATGCGCTGATAGTCGATCGGCGGATGCTGGATCGTCGCCCAACGCGGCTCGGTCATGGTGAGCCAGTGCCGATAGGCTGTGAGCCGCCATTCGAGCATGAACTCAGGCTCGTCTTTCTTCGCGGAAATGAGCCGGATCACGTCCTCGCTCAATCCGCACGGCAACGCGTCGGCCAGCAGCTCGGTCACGAAACCATGCGGGTATTCGCGACCGATCAGCTCGTCGAAACTGCTCGTGGAGACGCTCATGCATCACCTCCGTCAATCGTTCCTTCAATGTTCCTTCAGTCGCCTCGTCGATCGCGCGCGCCGCACACGCCGCCTGCCGGATGCGGAGGCCGGGCAGCGTGCTGCATTCGGTCATACCCGATGGGGCCAATGGGTCCAATGGGGCCGTCGACGGCGGCGCTCACCAGGACCTGCGGATGGCGAACTGGCCGGCCGGTGCCGGTTCCGCCTGTCGTCCAGACAGGAAGTGCCGCCGTCGAGCCCGCGGTTTCTTTTCTTTTTCAGCCAGCGGTGCTGCCGCGAATCAGTGGCGACTCATCCTCAGTCTATGCCCATATGCATAACCCTGGCGACGCGCGGGTCTTGTGTGCGCGAGAGTTCGGGACGCACGCCTTCTGCACGGCAAGGCGTGCCGTCGAGTGCGGGAAGCGTTACGATCAAAAGCGCAGGTCGAGGTCCTGGAAGCGCGGACTTTTTGCAGTCGAAGCGCGCGTGGCGCGCGTGCTGCTTCCGGGTTCGGAATGAAGGCGTATCGCAGAGGGAGGTCACCATGCAACACGGAAACGCTATTGAATATGGCGGCTGCCTCATTCATCCGATTGTGACCGCCGCGAAGGGTGGACGATTTTCCGCCGCCGCGACGATCGTCGATCGGGACGGAGAAGAGCGCTCGGTCGGCGTCGACGGTGATTTCGGACAGGCACAGGAGGCAATGGACCAGGCGATCGAACTGGCGATCGCCTGGATTCACCGGCGACGCGTGGTTTCCGACCACTACGTACGTGGAGGATAACCGGCTGGACGGCAGACCGTGCCTGGCGAGCCGGCCCGCGACGGTTGCCCGCCGCGGGCCGCTCCTCGCCCTCCTCGATCCTCGTGCATGCCGGCAGCCGGCGAAACGCCAGGCGGGCTACTGGCTCGCGCCTGACGCGGCCTTACTCATGCCTCCCGCGGCGGCTGCGCCACTCGCGGCAGAAGGTCCGCTCATTGCGCCGGCGCTATCCGCACCCGTAGCGGCGCCGCTGCTGGTGTCGGCGCGCTTGCAGCCCGCCGCTCCCGCCGTCAGCAGCGCGATTGCCGCGATCACCATGATGTTTCTGAAGTTCGATTTCATCGCAAACTCTCCTGCATGGTTTGCCTCTACACCGGGCGAGAAACCTCGCGTTCGCCGTCGGCCAACGCGCGAAGCCTCTTAAAAGCGACGACGCAATCAGCATGCCAACGCAGACACCGCGGAAATGCGGCTCTTCACGCGGTGCCGTGCACAAATTGCAATGAAGTGTAAAAACTCGCGGCATACGTGCCGCTTTCATCACAGGAAGTCCGACCGCCGCGCGGGCCTTCGCCTATTCCTCTGCAGAAACCGCGCAGGGCCCCGATCACGGTTCCGAAACATATTGCGTTTGGTATTGCGTTTCGCGGTTTCCATCGCGGCGCGGCGATCGGTCTGTCGATCCGCACACCTGAGCGTTCACCACTCGCGTGTCCTTCATGGCGCGTCCGGTTGAGGTTTGTCGAGAAGGTTATGAATAGTCCCGATCAGTCGCGCGATCGGGGCAGGCTTGAGCAAAAGCACGTCCCATAGCGGCTCAGCCGGATGGGGCGGCAGCGCGGCCGACAGCATGATCACCGGAATGCCGGCCGTCGCGACGTCGCCCTTCAATCGCCGGCACAGTTCGACGCCATCGACGCGCGGCATCATCCAGTCGGTCACGATGAGACTCGGACTCTCGATCGCAGCGACGGCCTGGGCCGCTTCGCCATCGCGCGCAGTCAGCACACGATATCCCTCGCGTTCCACCAGTAATTGGAGCGGACGTAGAATATTCGGATCGTCATCAACTAGAAGTACCGTCGCCAATTCAGGTGCCGCGCATACGTCGAAGGAGGAGCAGATTATCGGCGCAACAAGCGTACCCGAAGGGCATGTCCGGCCTCGCGGGCGACCGCATTGCCGTCTCGCATTGCCGCCTCGCCTTGCCGCCGCACATTGCCGCCTCACATTGCCGCCTCACATTGCCGCCTCGCCTTGCAGGCGGTTTATGCCGCGCGGACGACAAGCGCGGACTACAATTCAGTCTGCACGCCGTCCCTTGCGCGTGCATCCCGACACCAATTACGCCTTGGAGGCCATATGGCCGGACCGTCTGCGCAATCCGCAGCGGACCGCGCGCGGCGCGCGGGCACCCTGGTCACACCAGCGCTTGGCGCGCGCTCACATCGACCACCCGACTTCGCTGCCGAAAGCGAATCGATGCATCGTCTGGCACGAGCGCTGACCTCCTCGGACGGCGCCATGCTGCAAACGCTTTCCGACATGGCGCTCGATCTATGCGAGGCGGGCAGCGCGGGCATCGGCTTGCTGGAACGCGACACGAACGGCGCGCCGGTCTTCAGATGGGTCGCCGTGTCGGGCAAGTGCGTTGCCGCCATCAACACCACCGCGCCCGTTGAAGACAGTCCGAACGGCGTGACGATCGAACTGGCTGCCGGGCAGCTGTTCTCGTTTCCGCAACGCCACTTTGAATGCCTGAAACACGTTACGCCCGAGGTTATCGAACAACTGGTCGTGCCGATTCCAGGCGAACCCGAGCCATGGGGCACGGTGTGGGTGATGTCGCACGACAAGGCGCATCTGTTTGACTCCGAGGACCTCAGGATCCTGACCAGTCTGGCGAACTTCACCTGCGCGGCGCTCTCCATGACCCGGGCGAAAGCCGACGCGGAAGCCCGCGCGGCCGAAGCGGAGGCAGCAAGGAATGCGCTGGCGCTGGTCGAAGCACGCAAGGACGACTTCATTGCGACCCTGAGTCATGAACTGCGCAATCCCATTGCCCCGATTGACAGCGCCCTGAAGGCGGCGCGCAAGCTGGCTACCGACAATCCCGCCGTGTTGTCCGCATTGGGCATCGCCGATCGGCAGATGCGGATACTGAAACGGCTCGTCAGCGACCTGCTCGACGCTTCCCGGATCAGGCACGGCAAACTTTCCGTGCGTCCGTCATACGGATTGCTCCAGGACATCGTGGCGGACGCGGTAACGGCACTGAAGGCCGACGTCAACAACGGCGGGCACCGGCTGCATGTCACCGTTCCGCCGTATCCGGTGACCGTTCACGCGGACCCTGCCCGCCTCACACAGGTCGTGTCGAATCTGCTGTTGAATGCGGTGAAATACACGCCGCCTGACGGCGAGATTACTTTGCTGGTAGAGGCGCCGGACCTCGGCGACGGGTCGATACACGATGCCTCGCCCCACACCGCGCTCATCAAGGTGAAGGACAGCGGCGCGGGCATTTCAGCTTCACTGCTGCCGCACGTCTTCGACATGTTTGCCCAGTCGCCTTCTGCACGCCGGCACGCGGAAGGCGGGCTCGGAATTGGACTCGCCGTCGTGAAGCATCTGGTGGCAGCTCACAACGGCACCGTCACGATTGCGAGCGCCGGTGAAGGCCAGGGGACGGAAGTCAGCCTGCAACTCCCCATTGTCTGCGCCAGCACGGGCGAAGCGGCCATGACCGCGTGGCACACGATGGCGCCGATGCGCATCCTCCTCGTGGACGACAGCGCGGACACCACGGAGGCACTGGGCACGTTGCTGGAACTGGATGGGCACGAAGTCAGGCCGGCACAGAGCGGACCCGACGCGCTGCGGATCGTGGAGTCATTTACCCCGGACGTTGCCCTGATCGATATCACGATGCCCGGCATGGACGGCTTCGAGCTGGCGCAGCTGCTTCGCCTGCGCGCACAGTGCTCCCAGACGAAGCTGGTGGCGCTGACGGGCTATACCCATGACTCCAGCCACCACGAGGCAGGCGTTGGCGTATTTGACTGCCACCTCACCAAGCCGCTGTCGCTCGACGACCTCGCAGATGCGCTCTTGCGCCTCGAGCACCCATGAGGCATGCGGCCAACGGCGGATGACCGCCGCAAAAATACAATAATTACATTTTCCAGACATCCGGCATGCATAAAGATTCGGGACGCAATTCGCTCCAGGTACTAATACGTATAAACGCCGGATCATTCATGCAAGCGCTTAACGCTCGGCGTACACTCGCTCGAAGCCGCAGGCTGCGGGGCGTGCGGGGCCGCGCAGGCGCCCGTCGTCAGGGGTTAATGGAGACTCTGGAGAACAATCAATGAACTGGACCCGGGAACAGAGAAACGTCACGATCGCCGCCTATCTGGGCTGGACACTCGACGCATTCGATTTCTTTCTAATGGTCTTCGTATTGAAAGATATTGCGGCGGAGTTCAATACGAAAATCCCGGCAGTAGCCTACGGCATTATGCTGACCCTGATGATGCGTCCGCTCGGCGCATTGATTTTCGGCTGGCTCGCCGACAAGTTCGGCCGCCGCCCCACGCTGATGGTCAACATCGCGTGCTTCTCGTTGCTGGAATTGCTGTCCGGCTTTTCGCCGAATCTGACCACCCTGCTCGTGCTGCGCGCGCTGTTCGGCATCGCGATGGGCGGCGAATGGGGCGTCGGCGGCGCGCTGACGATGGAAACCGTGCCGCCGAAGTCGCGCGGCGCCGTGTCGGGCCTGTTGCAGGCCGGCTATCCGAGCGGCTATCTGCTCGCGTCGATCGTGTTCGGCGTGTTCTATCAATACATCGGCTGGCGCGGCATGTTCTTCGTCGGCGTGCTGCCGGCGCTGCTCGTGCTGTACATACGCGCACACGTGCCGGAGTCGCCGGCGTTCAAAACGCTCGAAAAGAAAGCGCACATGGGTCTCGTCGCCACGTTGAAGCAGCATATCGGGCTGTCGCTGTACGCGATCGTTCTGATGACCGCGTTCAACTTCTTTTCGCACGGCTCGCAGGATCTGTATCCGACCTTCCTGCGCGTTCAGCATCAGTTCGACGCGCATACGGTGTCCTGGATCACGATCACGCTGAACATCGGCGCGATTGTCGGCGGTCTGTTCTTCGGTGCTCTGTCGGAGAAGATCGGCCGCAAGCGCGCAATCTTTATCGCCGCGCTGATCGCGCTGCCGGTGCTGCCGCTGTGGGCGTTCTCGACCACGCCTGTGCTGCTCGCGGCCGGCGCCTTCCTGATGCAGATTTCGGTGCAAGGCGCGTGGGGAGTGATTCCGGTGCATCTGAACGAAATCTCGCCCGATGAAATTCGCGCGACCTTCCCCGGCCTCGTGTATCAGCTCGGCAATCTGATCGCGTCCGTCAACGGCCCGCTGCAGGCGAGCGCCGCCGAAGCGCACGGCAACAACTACGCGCTGGTGATGGCCGTCGTGATCGGCATCGTGGTGATCGTGATCGCCGCGCTGATTCCGTTCAGCCGCGAGCGCCGCGGCATCGACATGACCCAGTCCGCGAAAGAGGTGGCGGCACAGATTTAAGCGTTCGAACCAAACAGCTATTTCCCCGGCCCGTTATCGGGCACAATAGACGCCAAGGCGGCTCGAACCGCCACGCAGCAAAAGAACCAACGCAGGGCCAAATCAGGGTAACAAGCCCAGGGTAACAAGCCATACGAGGCCGTTCCGATTTCGATCGGAACGGCCTTTTTTATTGCCGCGCGCCTTGACGTGTCGCGCGGGTTCGCAGCCCCACTCTCGTCAGGTCTTCTAGAGGAGTTAATCGACAATGAACCCTTGATCGCCAAGTTCATCCTTCCTTATCCTGAAAAAAAACGGCTGTTCCAAATACTCATTTGAATCGCTTGTTTGCGGCCGGACGCCCGGCAACTGGGAGACGCAACATGGCAGTTCGCACAACAGGCCGGCATGCCGGCGACACGAAGTCCCGCATCCTCGACGCGGCGGAAACGCTGTTCATCGAATGCGGCTATGAGGCCATGTCGCTGCGCCAGATCACTTCGCGTGCCGAAGTGAATCTCGCGGCGGTCAACTATCACTTTGGCAGCAAGGAATCGCTGATTCACTCGATGCTGTCGCGCCGGCTCGACCAGCTCAATCATGAGCGGCTCAAGCTGCTCGACCGCTTCGACTACATGCTCGGCCCGCGCTTGACCTGCGAGCACGTGCTCGGCGCGATGTTTATTCCGGCGCTACGGCTTTCGCGCGATCCGCGCATCGGCGGCAAGGCGTTCCTGCGGCTGCTCGGGCGCGCTTATACCGATCCGTCAGCCTTCATTCGCGACTTCCTGAATGCGCATTACGAATCGGTGGCCATGCGCTTCTTCGATGCGTTCCAGCGCGCGCTGCCGCATCTGCCGCGTGAAGAACTCGGCTGGCGTCTGCACTTCGCGATCGGCGCGCTGTCGGGCGTGCTGGCCGGCACCGATACCGACAGCCTGATTTCGGAGTTCTCGCAGGGCAGGTCGATGAACGATCTGCAACTGATCGCACGTCTCGCTTCGCTGATGGTGGCCGCGCTCAAAGCGCCGCTGCCCGACGGCAGCCAGCTGGCCACGTTCGCCGCCGTGCTGGGCGACGCCACCGACGGCGGCGAGCAAGGCCAGACGGCCTGCGCCAACCCGGCGGCGGCTACCGCGCGGCGGGCTTCGAGCGGATCGGCGGCGGCCTCGCCCGCGCCGGACGGTGAGCGCCCGGGCGGCAGCGTCGAGGCGAGTTCGTTTCATCATGCGCTGCACGGCACGGCTTGAGCGCAGCCTGCCGGGCGGCGCCGTCATGGGCCGCCCGGACACAAGCCGCGCGATGCGGCACGGCGAGTACACGCCACGCCGTCGCGCTCGAAGCCGGGCTCGAATCCAGACAAACCTCCAGGTGCGCACCGGAACATCATGAATGCCGCATAGCTGAGCAGCGCGTCCAGATCCCGCATCTAGGCCGCACCTAAGCCGCACCTAAGCGCCGCCGCGCTGTCGAACAGAAAACACGACTCGAAGGCGAGCAAAAAGCGCGGCGAACGCTGCCAAACCGCCAGCAGAAGATCAACAACAGAACGCGAGCCGTGCGCGCCTCGTGGATGCGTTCGCACGCACCATCGAAACAGGAGGAAACGTCATGCCGTGGTTCATCCTTGTGCTCGTCATCGCCGCGCTTGCGCTCGTCTACGTTCAGGCACGCGCGTCATGGTGGCTTGCCTTCATGATCGCGTGGGTGGCGGCCGCGCACGTCAGCGGCGCGGCGGGGCCGGTAGCGGCAACGCTGCTGACCATCCTGTTCGTGCTGCCGGCGCTGGTGCTGACGCTCAAGCCGCTGCGCCGCGCGTGGCTCACGAAGCCGGTGCTCGATACCTTCCGCAAGATCCTGCCGGAGATGTCGCCGACCGAGCGCGACGCGATCGAAGCCGGCACCGTCTGGTGGGACGCCGAACTGTTCTCGGGCCGCCCGCACTGGGACACGCTGCTCGGCTACGGGCCGGCCAGGCTGAGCGCCGAGGAGCAATCGTTCCTCGATAACGAATGCGAGCATCTGTGCGATCTCGCCAACGATTGGGAAACCACCATGGTGTGGCAGGACCTGTCGCCGCAAACCTGGCAGTACATCAAGGATCAGGGCTTCCTCGGCATGATCATTCCGAAGCAGTACGGCGGCAAGCAGTTCTCCGCCTACGCGCATTCGCAGGTCATCATGAAGCTCGCGACGCGCTGTTCGGCCGCCGCCGTTTCGGTGATGGTGCCGAACTCGCTCGGCCCCGCCGAATTGCTGATGCACTACGGCACCGAAGAGCAAAAGAACCACTATCTGCCGCGCCTCGCGCGTGGCGAAGAGATCCCCTGCTTCGCGTTGACGAATCCTTACGCCGGTTCCGATGCGGCGGCGATTCCGGACCTCGGCATCGTCTGCAAAGGCACGTTTGAAGGCCGCGAGATGCTGGGTTTTCGCGTCACCTGGGACAAGCGCTACATCACGCTCGGCCCGATCGCGACTGTGCTCGGCCTCGCGTTTCGCGCGCTCGATCCCGACCGCCTGCTCGGTTCAGATGAAGAGCCCGGCATCACCTGCGCGCTGATTCCGGCCGACCATCCGGGGGTCGTCATCGGACGGCGTCACTGGCCGCTCAATGCCGTGTTCCAGAACGGTCCGAACTCGGGCAAGGACGTCTTCATTCCACTCGACTGGGTGATCGGCGGCCGCGCGCAGGTCGGCAACGGCTGGCGCATGCTGATGGAATGCCTGGCGGCGGGCCGGGCGATTTCGCTGCCGTCGTCGAATGTCGGGATCGCGAAGATCGCCGTGCGCGGCACCGGCGCCTACGCCGCGATACGCCGCCAGTTCCGCACCGCCGTCGGCAAGTTCGAAGGCGTGCAGGAAGCGCTCGGCCGCATGGGCGGCAATCTGTATGTGATGGACGCCGCGCGCCGATTGTCCGCGCATGCGGTGGACCTCGGCGAAAAACCGTCGGTGATTTCGGCGATCGCGAAATATCACATCACCGAGCGCGCCCGCATGGTCATCAACGACGGCATGGATGTCGCCGCCGGCAAGGGCATCTGCATGGGGCCGTCGAACTTCCTCGCGCGCACCTATCAGCAGGTGCCGATCTCCATCACGGTGGAAGGCGCGAACATTCTGACGCGCTGCCTGATCATCTTCGGCCAGGGCGCGATCCGCTGTCATCCGTATGTGCTCAAGGAAATGGCCGCGATGCGCGAAACCGGTCACGCCAAAGCGCTGCGCGATTTCGATGCGGCGTTTTTCGGCCACGTGAGCTTCACACTGTCGAACGTGGTGCGCAGTTTCGTCTACGGCGTGAGCGGCGGCGCGCTCATCGCCAGGCCGCGCACCGCGTATGCGCCGCTCTTGCCGTACTACCGCGCGGCGACCCGCATCTCGACCGCCTTCGCGTTGCTCGCCGACGTCTCCATGTTCGTGCTCGGCGGCGATCTGAAACGGCGCGAACGCATTTCCGGGCGTCTCGGCGACGTGCTGTCGCAGCTGTACCTGATCTCGGCGACACTCAAGCGTTTCGAGGACGAAGGCCGTCAGGAAGAAGATCTGCCACTGGTACGCTGGGGCGTCGAAGATTCGCTGTACAAAGCGCAACAGGCGATCGACGGCGTGCTTGCCAACTATCCGAACCGCCTCGCCGCGCGCCTCGTGCGGGTGCTCGCGTTTCCGTTCGGCCTGCCGCATCGCGAGCCGTCCGACCGGCTCGGCACCGAGATTGCCGAGCTGATACAAACGCCGGGCGCGGCGCGCGATCGTCTCGTGTCGGACTCGTACGTGCCGCATCCGGATGTCGATGCGCTCGGTTACGGCGAACTGGCGTTCCAGTTGAACCCGCGCGTCACGCAGATCGATCAGAAACTGCGCGACGCGGTCAGGCAAGGCCTGCTTGCGCCGATGCCGCAAAACCTGCCGCAACTGGCCGCGTGGACCGCCGCCGCGCAGCAGAAAGGCGTGATCGACGCCGACGAACGCCAGGTCCTCGAGGACTACGCACGCTATAGCACCGAAGTCGTGAAGGTCGACGACTTCCCGGCCGACTTCGACATGCTGGCCAGCTTGCAAAAGCGCAAGGAGGCGCTCGACAAAGCGCAGCAGCTGGCGGCCTGAGGACTTTAGAACGGCATCAAAAAAAGCCCCCTGCCAACGCACAACACATGCAAACTGACGCACATTCGATGAGGCCAGCGGAGCAAGCCGCCCTATGAACGATTCTTATCTGAACTTCGTCAACTCGCCGTTCGGCGCGCGCCTCGCGCGCTCGCTCGGCTTGCCGAAGCCCGAAGTGCTGCGCCGCTATCGCGCGGACCAGCCCGAGTTCGACGGCCTCGTGGCGATCGGCGCGGGGCGCGAACCGCAGTTGCTGGAGGCGCTCGCCAGCCTCGTCGCCCGTATCGGCATGACCAGCGTCGCACACGAAAGCGCGGGGCTGTGGGTGCCGCTCGCGAATCGCCACGGCCTGATGACGGGCCGCTTCGAGGCAGCCGACGCCGGCTCGCACGGCCGGCTCAACGCGCTGCTGTTCGACGCGAGCGGCATTGAAGACAGCAGCCAGCTCGACCCGCTGCACGGGTTCTTTCACGACACCCTGCGCTCGCTCGGCAAGTGCGGCCGCATCGTCGTGCTCGGCCGGCCGCCGGAAGCCTGCGCGAGCCCGCGCCAGTGGACCGCGCAACGCGCGCTCGAAGGCCTCGCGCGCTCGCTCGGCAAGGAAGCGCGGCGCGGCATTACCGCGAATCTCGTGTATGTCGGGCAAGGCGCGGAGAACGGCATTGAAGCGACGCTGCGGTTCTTTCTGTCGCCGCGTTCGGCGTATGTGTCGGGTCAGGCGGTGCGCATCGGCGCCGGCGGCGAGGCCGCGCCGGCGTTCGACTGGCAGCAGCCGCTCGCCGGCCGCCGCGCGGTCGTTACCGGCGCGGCACGCGGCATCGGCGCGGCGATTGCGAGCGTGCTGGCCGCCGAAGGCGCGCATGTGATCGGCATCGACATTCCAGCGGCGCGCGACGCACTCGACGCCACCATGCGGCCATTGAACGGCACCGCCCTCGCCTTCGACATCGCCGCACCCGAAGCGCCCGCGCAAATCGCCGCGGCGCTCGACGAGCAAGGCGTCGACATCGTCGTGCACAACGCCGGCATCACCAGGGACAAAACCATCGTCAAGATGAGCGACGCCGCGTGGCACGGCGTGATCGACATCAACCTGTCCGCGCAGGAACGTATCGACGACGCGTTGCTCGCGGCCGGCACCTTGCGCGACGGCGGACGCATCATCGGCGTGTCGTCGATCAGCGGCATCGCGGGCAATCTCGGGCAGACCAATTACGCGACCTCGAAGGCCGGCGTGATCGGCCGCGTGCAAAGCATGGCGCCGCACCTGCGCGGGCGCGGCATCACGATCAACGCGGTCGCGCCCGGCTTCATCGAAACGCAGATGACCGCGAAGATTCCGCTGACCATTCGCGAAGCCGGCCGCCGCATGAATTCGATGAGCCAGGGCGGCCAGCCGGTCGACGTCGCGCAGGCCGTCGCGTGGCTCGCACATCCCGGATCGGCGGGCGTGACCGGCCAGATCGTGCGCGTGTGCGGGCAAAGTCTGATTGGAGCGTGACCATGGGCGAGACGGGTGATCCGTTCAGGAGCGGTCATGCAGCGAGCGCGGCGCGTCCGAAAACCGTCGTCATCGAGCAATTGCCCGCGCCGGCGAAGCTGTATGCGCGCGCGTTGTCCGGCCTCGTCAAACGTGGGCGCGACACGCACCTGCCGGCTCTGCGCCTCGTGCGCCCGGCCGCGCCGCTCGATCCGGCGGCGATCGGGCATTACGCGCGGGTGTGCGGCTTCATTCCCGAGCACGGCGTGCCGCTCACTTTTCCGCATCTGCTTGCCTTCCCGCTGCATCTGCTGATGCTGACCGACCCGGGGTTTCCGTGGCCGGCGCTCGGGCTCGTGCATCTGGCCAATCAGGTGCGGCTGAGACGGCCGATCGCGCATAACGACGTGCTGCGCGTCGAAGTCGAATTCGGCGCGCTGCTGCGTCACGACAAGGGTCAGGCGTTCGTGCTGCATTCGCGCCTGTACCGGCGCGGCGAAGCGGTGTGGGACGGCGACAGCGTCTACCTGAAGCGCGGCGTGCCGGCGCTCGGCAATCCGCTTGGCTCGCTCGAACTCGAGCACGCCGCGTTGCAGCGTCTGTCGCGCTGGCAATTGCCGCCGCAGCTGGGCCGCGACTACGCCCGCGTGTCCGGCGACTACAACCCGATTCACATGACGGCGCTGTCGGCCAAAGCATTCGGTTTTCCGCGCGCGATCGCGCACGGCATGTGGACGCTGGCCCGCGCCGCCGCCGCGCTGCAACCGCCGAAACCGCTCGCCGAAGCCACGCTCAGCGCGGAATTCAAGGCGCCGATGCTGCTGCCGGGCGAGGTGTCGTTCTGGAGCGCGTCGCCTTCGCTGATCGAGCGCGAGCTGGAAGTGCGCGATATCGCCGGAGAAAAACCGCATTTGCGCGGCCGCATGCAGTGGATGCTGCAATGAGCCTTACACGGCTTCATGTCCGTTGCTTCGTAACAGCATGGAATTGAAGCCGTGTGAAATTCGTTTTGTAGTGAACACGGACCCGAAGAACGCGGACTCGAAGCACTCATCTTTCGCACCGTTCAATAGTTCAATAACCAGGGAACGACCTAAAGGAGCCGAGCATGTCCAACCCGCTGCCCGCCGTGCGCCGCGTCGCCATCATCGGCGGCAACCGGATTCCGTTTGCCCGCTCGAACACCGCCTACGCGACCGCGTCGAATCAGGACATGCTGACCTTCACGCTGCAAGGCCTGATCGACCGCTATAACCTGCACGGCCAACGGCTCGGCGAAGTCGCCGCCGGCGCCGTCATCAAGCATTCGCGCGACTTCAATCTGACGCGCGAAGCGCTGCTGTCCACCACGCTCGCGAAGGAAACCCCCGCCTACGACGTGCAACAGGCCTGCGGCACCGGCCTCGAGGCGGCGATCCTCGTCGCCAGCAAGATCGCCCTCGGGCAGATCGACGTGGGGATTGCGGGCGGCGTCGATACGACCTCCGACGCGCCGATCGGCGTCAACGAACGGATGCGCAAGATCCTGCTCGAAGCGAATCGCGGCAAGAGCACGGGGCAACGCGTCGGCGCGCTGAGCAAGCTGCGCCCCGCGATGTTTTTCAAGCCGCTACTGCCGCGCAACGGCGAGCCGCGCACCGGGCTCTCGATGGGCGAGCATTGCGAGCTGATGGCCAAGCGCTGGAACATTTCGCGCGAGGCGCAGGACGTGCTGGCCTTCGAGAGCCATCGCAGGCTCGCCGACGCGTATGCACGCGGCTTCGTCAACGATCTGATGACGCCGTACCGCGGCCTCGCGCGCGACAACAATCTGCGCCCGGACCTGACGCTCGAACAACTTTCCAGCCTGAAGCCGGTCTTCGATCGCGACGCCGGCACGCTGACAGCCGGCAACTCGACGCCGCTGACCGATGGCGCGTCCGCGGTGCTGCTCGCAAGCGAAGCATGGGCGGCCCAACATGGCCTGCCCGTGCTGGCCTGTCTGAGCTGGTCCGAAACCGCCGCGGTCGACTATGTCGACAAGCAGGAAGGTCTGCTGATGGCGCCCGCCTATGCGGTGCCGCGGATGCTGGCGCGCGCCGGGCTCAGCTTGCAGGACTTCGATCTGTACGAAATCCACGAAGCGTTCGCCGCGCAGGTGTTATGCACGCTTGCGGCGTGGCAGGACGACGAATATTGCCGCACGCAACTCGGTCTGCCGGGTCCGCTCGGCGCAATCGATCGCGCAAAATTGAACGTGAACGGCGGCTCGCTCGCCACCGGTCATCCGTTCGCGGCAACCGGCGGGCGAATCGTCGCCGGCCTCGCGAAAATGCTCGCGCAGCTCGACAAACCGACCGGCACCGCGCGCGGGCTGATATCGATCTGCGCGGCGGGCGGCCAGGGCGTGGTGGCGATTCTGGAACGCACACAAACAGACGAAGCCCCTGCTTCAGGAGACGACCGATGACCCAGCCCACGCAAGCCCCGTTCTCGCCCGCTGCCGCATCCGCACCTTCGGCCAGTGCGGCGAATCGCGCGCCGAACACCGACGGCATCTGGTACGCGTCGTATCCGGCCGACGTGCCGCACGAAATCGACGTCGGGCAATACGAGTCGGTCGTGCAGTTCTTCGACGACTGCATCGCGCAGTTTCGCGAGCGGGTCGCGTATGTGAGCGTCGGCGCGAACATGACGTACGGCGAACTGGGCCGCAAGGCGACGGCGTTCGCCGCCTATCTGCAAAGCATCGGCGTGAAGCCGGGCGAGCGCGTCGCGATCATGCTGCCGAACACGTTTCAGTATCCGGTGTCGCTGTTCGGCGCGCTGAAAGCCGGCGCCGTGGTGGTCAACGTGAATCCGCTCTACACCGTGCGCGAACTCGCGCATCAGTTGAAGGACAGCGGCGCGCAAACCATCATCGTGTTCGAGAACTTCGCGAAGACGGTCGAAGACGCGCTGCCCGGCACCAGGGTGCAGAACGTCATCGTCACGGGTCTCGGCGATCTGCTCGCCGACGGCCTGAATCTGAAGGGGCGTCTGCTCAATTTCATGCTGCGCCACGTGAAGAAAATGGTCCCGAAGTACAACCTGCCGAAAGCCGTACCGCTGCTCGAAGCACTCGCGATCGGCTACACCCGGCCGTTGACGCCGGCGCGCCCTTCGCACAACGACATCGCGCTCCTCCAATACACCGGCGGCACCACCGGCGTCGCCAAAGGCGCGATGCTCACGCACAGGAACATCATCGCCAACCTGTTGCAGGCGAAGGCGTGGTCCGAACGCCAACTGGGCGGCGACATCGAAACGGTGCTCACGCCGCTGCCGCTTTATCACATCTATTCGCTGACCGTGAATGCACTGATCTTCATGGGACTCGGCGGGCGCAACATCCTGATCGCGAATCCGCGCGACATGAAACGCGTGATGATGATCATCCGTCACGAGAAATTCACCGGCATCACCGCCGTGAACACGCTGTACAACGCGTTCCTCGAGAACGAAGAATTCCGCAAGCGCGACTTCTCGAACCTGAAGCTCGCGATGGCCGGCGGCATGGCCATGCAGAAGTCGGTCGCGGACCGCTTCAAAGCGGTCACCGGCAAGCCGATCATCGAAGGCTATGGGCTGACCGAATGCTCGCCGATCGTATCGATGAATCCGGTCGACCTCACCAATCTGCGCGATTTCGAAGGATCGATCGGCTTGCCCGCGCCGTCCACGCAAGTGCGCTTCAGGAAAGACGACGGCACGTGGGCGAACATCGGCGAAGCGGGCGAACTGTGCGTGCAGGGTCCGCAGGTGATGAAAGGCTACTGGAACCGTCCGGAGGAAACCGCCAAGGTGATCGATGCCGACGGCTGGCTCGCCACCGGCGATATCGGCGTGATGGATTCGCGCGGCTTCATCCGCCTGATCGACCGCAAGAAGGACATGATCCTGGTGTCCGGCTTCAACGTCTATCCGAACGAGGTCGAAGACGTGATCGCCATGCATCCCGACGTGCGCGAAGTCGCCGCAATCGGCGTGCCCGACGCGGCGCAAGGCGAACGGGTGAAGGTGTTCATCGTCAAGCGCAATGCGTCGCTGACCGAGGAGCAGGTGATTGCCCACTGCCGCAAGAACCTGACCGGCTACAAGGTGCCGAAGCTCGTCGAGTTCCGCGACGAGCTGCCGCAAACCAACGTCGGCAAGATTCTGCGCCGTGCGCTGCGCGACGAGGAACTCGCGAAGCAAAAGCCTGCCTGACAGGCAACGCGCGGCCACGCCGGCTCGCAACACTCTTTCGGAGAGATTCATGAAGTACAGCACGTCCGCACGCTCGCGCCGCTCGCAGGTCTTCACGCGCCTTGCCGGTTTGCCGCCGGACGCCGCCGTGCTGCGTGTCTCGCTGCGGGTTGCATTACGTGCCGCTTCATTGTGCGTCGCGCTGCGTGCAATATCGCGTACTACAGCGCGTACTACAGCGCGTGCCCTATCGATCGGCGTGCTGACGGCAGGCGCGGCGGGCATGACGGCCACGCCCGCCCTTGCGCAGAACGACGACACGCCGCCCGCGCTCGACACAGTCAGCACCGTCAAGGCGCCGGCCACGCCATCCGCACAGGTCGGCAAACTCACGCTCGATCAACAGGTGAAGTGGCTGCGCGCCGCGCAACAAAGCGGCGCGTTCGACAAGCTCGACGACGCGCAACTGGTCGCGCTCTTCAAGTCGCTCGATCCGCTCGCGTTGCCGCGCTACATCAAGGAAGGACCGAACGGCTATCCGTCGTACGAGTTCACGATGTCGCGCGCGGAACGCATTCACGGCCAGTGGCCCGACAAGGCCGATCACATGCTGGTGCGCATCGCGCACGACCCGCTGCGAATCTACGCGAAGTGGCTGCCCGACGGCGCGCACGCCGGCCAGGAAATCATCTACGACGAATCCAGACGCAGCGACGAAATGTATGGCCACCTCGGCGGACTGCTGAACGTGATGCCGCTGTGGACCTCGACCACCGGTGTGCTCGCGCGTGCGCAATCGAACCATCAGGTGCGCGATCTCGGCACCGAGTTCATCGCCAATCAGTACCTCGCCGAAGGCAAGAAGTACATCGAGACCGGCCTGCCCCGCTCGACCCAGGTGGAAGTGAAAACGATCGACGGCGTACGCGTGATCGCCTTCACCTTCGAATCGCCCACCGGCCAGCCGAAGTTCTACGCGAAGAAGGAAACGCTCGGGCTCGATCTGCGGCACCCGTATTTCCGCACGGTGGAGTCCTACGATAACGACGGCAGGCTCTTCGAGAAGATCGTCTTCGAAACCATTACGCCGAAAACGTTCGACGACGCCGCGTTCGATCCGAAGAACAAGGCCTATAAGTTCTAGCGAACGAGACGCGGCGCCAGCACGAAGGCGACATGCGCGAAGCGCCCCTCTCCCTGCTCGTGGCTGTGCTCGATCATGTGTGCGCTGCGGGTTGCAAGCTGCGCGAGCACGAAGTAGTCGGATGCGCGCGTGAGACCGATCAGTGACATCCGGGTCTGTGCGCGCGTTTGACTGAGAAGCGGCGCCAGCGTCCCGTACCAGAGCGCGCCGATGTCATCGCCCGTTTCGAACGCGGGCAGATTCATACGCGCGACGTAATCCGCGAACGCAGGGCCGGCCGCGAGGGTGGAATCGACCACCGCCAGCGTATGGGGGCGAGCAGCCGCATGCGCTAGCCACGGCCACACGCCGCCCGCCGTGGTCGAAAGCCATGCGCCTGTCATCATGAAAGTGCGTCGGTCCATTGCTTCAATGCGCCACTTCACCGCCACTTCACCATTACGCCGCGCTCATCAGGTATAGCCACGCCGGTCGCGCCACGCCGCCGGCCAGATGCCCTGCTTGCCCGGCGCGAGGATGCCGTTCGGGTCGAGCGCGTCCTTGATCGTTTCCGAAAACCTCAGTAATGCACCGTCGTTGAAACTGTACTGCGCCGCGGCGAAATCCATGTACGCGAGATGCGCGCGATATTCGCCGTAACCGGCCGCGCGCGCATCGCTCATCAGCGAGCGTAACAATGCGCCGGCCTGCTCGACCTGATCCGCGTCGTTACGGTCGAAGATCGCCGCGAAGATGTGATGCAGATGACGCTCGCCCGCCGTGAAGCCGCCGTAGTAATCGAAGCCGTATTCCGCGGCGCGCGCCTTCACCATCGTGTATTGGCGCAGCGCGTCGCGCCCGGTCGCCGGACAGATGGGCGCGAAGTCCACGTGCGCCCCCGCGCCGCCGCGCCAGTCGAGCATGCGGAAGGCGCTCATCGCCGGAATCCCGGCGAGGTTGCGCTCGCCGCCCGCGGCGGGTTGCGCATCGCCTGCATAGCGTGCGGCCGAGAGTCTCGCCTCGCGGACGCGGGCGAACGCGCGCTGCACGATCGCATAGCGCGCGTCGATCAATTCAGGGGTACCGTACAGCGCAAAATGCAGATTCCAGCGGCCGACGTTCAGCTTGTCGAGCATCGCCACCACCGCGCTTTCGGGCATCGCGCCCTTGCCTTCATACCACTGCCGACGCGACGACAAACCCGCGGCGCGGCGCAGGCCGCCTTCGATCACCGCGTGATTGCGGATCGTTTCATCGAGGCGCAGCGGCCGCAAAATGTCGACGATCGCTTCGAGATCCTGCTCGTGACGAAACTGGATTTCGCCGAGCAGATACGCGGGCGGCGCCGGCATCAGCCACACGCCCAGCTTGGTGACGATGCCGTAGTTCGACTGCATGAACATCGCGTCGAACGACGGCCCATAGCCCGGCTGGTACAGCTGCCACGCTGTGCTGATTTCGATCCCGCCCATCCCCGTGCGCAGCACGTCGCCGTTGGCGAGCACCACCTCCATGCCGCACTGGGACGCCGCGTGATCGCCATACGCGGTGTAGCCGAAGCCGCGCTCGAGCGTATTGCCGACCACGCTGCCCCAACCCGCCGCGGGCGGATCGACCCATAGCCTGTAGCCTTTGTCGCGCAGATGCGCGTACAGGTCGAAGTAACTGACGCCCGGTTCGACCAGCGCATAGGCGAGCGTCTCGTTCACTTCGATGATGCGGTTCAGCCGTTGCAGATCGAGCACTACCGAGCCGGGCAGACGCGGCGCCGCGCCTCCGTAAGCGAAGTTGCGGCCGGTCGAGACCGTCCACAGCGGAATGCGATATTGATTGGCAATGCGCAGCACCGCGCGAATCTCGTCGACGGATGCGGGCAGTACCGCCGCGGACGCCGAAAACGCTTCCCGCTCGCCAGGCGCGAACGGATCGAGATACGCCGCGAGCCCCGCTGCCGAGCTCACCACCTGCGCGTCGCCGACAATCGCGCGCCAGCCGGCGAGCGCGCGGTCGAACTGGGCGGCTGAAACCTTCGGCGGCAAGCTGCGTGTCAAAGCGTCTCCTTTGCTGCGCTATGTGCGAGGGGCGTGTGGGTGGCGTGTGGGTGGCGAATGAGCGGGCGAATCAGCGGCGGCACGCTAACGACGCATCCCACCACTGCCGCCGTGCGACATGCCACCCGCTCCCTGCATCGGCAGATCGCCATGCCAGCCGCCATGGCCGCCGTGCCAGTCGCCGTGGCCTCCGCGCCACTCGCCATGCCCTCCGCCATGCCACTCGCCGCGTTCGCCCATACGCACATGGTCCATATGATGATGATGATGAAAGCGGTCCACAAAGACGAACGACACGCCGCCTCCAAACACCACCGGCGGCCCCCAATACCACGGGTCGTAGTAATAGACCGGCGCCGGATACGACGCCAGCGCGACGCCATCGCCTTCGACGATCTGCCAGGTGCCGTCCGGCTGCAGGCACGCACGGCCGGTAAGCTGCTGCATGACGCCGTCGATTTCCGCCTGCCCCGCGACGATGCGGCACGTCGGCGTGTCGCTCAACGGCGCATTCGCATCGGACTGCGCCGCACAGCCGGCGCTCAGACACAGACAACATACGCCGGAGCATAGCCCCGTGCCGAACTGATGGAAAGTAAGCATGATCTTGCTGCCTCGACGCGTCGGCGTTGCGACTCGCGAGAGGCGGGTCGACACCGTGAAGACCCCGTCGGTTTGCCTCGCTCCGGACCGTATCCGTACCGTGCGCGCGCCTGCGCGCCGCCGCTGCGGCACGGTCCTGCAACGAGTAAACGAAGCGCCGCGCGGCGCTATTCCGCCGGCGGCACGCGGGCGCGAGGCCTCTTTGTTACTGCGTGTTGCAACGGCAACGCGCGCGAGCGAGCCGGCACTTGCCTCTTACCGTGCTTACCGTGTTTAGCGCGCGCGACCGCGCTCGCGGCGTTACTGCCACGATTCCGGCTTGCCGCCGAGGGCGCTGCATACGTCGACTGCGATCGAGCGCAGCTTGCCTTCGGCGATCGGCCCGGACAGGGCGTAGCCCATGCGGTCGCTGACCCAGTAGAAAGTGCGCCGGTTGCCGTCGCGGAACAGGCGGAACGCGGTTTCGTCGTGCGAAATGCCGGTGATGTACAACGTGAGGCGCGCGCCGCTCCGGTTCTCGTACATGAACTGCGCGGCCGGCCCCGCTTCGCCGGGCAACAGCCGGCCGCCCACCAGCGAATATCCGTATTCCTGCAATGACGGCACCGACAGCGGCCGGTTCAGCCGTTTGGACAGCCAGTTGATCAGATGCTCTTCCTCGCTCGCGGCGACTTCGACCGGATGACGCCGTTCGGGCGTATAGACCGCATACGCGATGTCGGCGCGCTGGGCAAAGCTGGCCGGATTGGCGCCGAAGCCGCCCCATGCCCCGCCCGTCAGACGCGGCGCTAGCGGTCCCAACGCCAGCGCGAGACCGGCGCCGGCCGCCAGCCAGCACGCCGCAAGACCGGCGCGCCGCCACCAGGGCGACGACGGGCGCACCACGATGAAAGCTGGCTCCTCACGCTCCGGCGCACCGCACAGCGCCTGCAACGCCGACTTCTGCGCGCGCCACGCGGCCACCTGCGCGGTGGCCTGCGGGTGCTGCGTCAGTTGCGCCTCGACCGCGGCGCGTTGCGCGGGCGGCAACTCACCGTCGACAAACGCCGATAGCGCTCGCAGATCGAGCCCTTCGGGCAAGCCGGAATCGTAGTCGTCGTTGTTCATCAGGGATTTCTCACTACTTTCAGCGGCGCGTTTTTGCGCGCCGGACCTTCGGTCAGCAGCACGCGCATGTGTTCACGCGCGCGCGACAGCCGCGACATCACTGTACCGATCGGCACCCCGAGCGCGCTCGACGCCTCCTGGTACGTCAACTCCTCTACGCAGACGAGCAGCAGCACTTCCCGTTGCTCGACCGGCAAACAATACAGCGCGCGCTGCAAATCGCGCAGCACCAGACCGTCGACTTCGCCGTGCGGCGCCTCGAGATTGCGCCACGGCGCGCTTTCGTCGTCGACGGCGATCTCGCGGCGTCCACGCAACTGATCGATGTACAGATGCCGCAGGATCGTCAGCAGCCACGCGCGCAGGTTGCTGTTCGGCCGGAACGCCGCCCAGCGCGCAAGTGCGCGCTCCGCCGTATCCTGCACGAGATCGTCGGCCCAGGCGCGGTCGCCCGTCAGTGCGCGCGCATAGCGGCGCAACTGCGGGAGCCACGAAATCACTTCCGCTTCGAATTTCACCCGGCGTGCAAATACTCAGTAGCCGCCGCCGCCACCGCCGCCACCACCGCCGCCGCTGGGGCTCGACGCGCTGCTGTCGGTCGCCGAAGTGCAGCCGCTCGTCGTGAGCGAACCTAACGCCAGCGCGAATAGCACAAACACGGTGGAAAGAATGCGGATTGCTTTCATAGTCTGTCTCCTGTTGACGTTTCGAGCGGCGCAGCCGACGGCCGGCGGGGCCAGGCCCCGGTCGGCCGCGCGCGGAATGCAGCGCTGCCATGTTGATTTAACGCGAGCGGACGCCGGTTTATTCCGTGTGTTCGCCGGCAGGCGCCATCCTTTTCCGCCATCCGAGCCCGCGGCGCGCCAGCATCACCAAGGAAAGCGCCATCCGTCCGCAGATTCGTAACTCAACGTTACAGTCAATAGTTATCAGATGCTTATGTGCGCGCAAGCCGTTATAGTGGACGCAGTTCGCCCACCGACGCGTTCCGCCCCCACACAGGGTAGAATCGCGGCGAACAACCGTTTTTCTAACCTGAATTGTCCATGGCATCCGCAGAATCGCATCCGCAAAACGACTTCATGAACGCAGCGCGCAAGGAACGAAAGCGCGTCGAAATCTACCTTGTCAACGGCATTCGCCTGACAGGGTGCATCGAGTCGTTCGATCAGTACCTGGTGATGCTGCGCACGCCTGTCGGCCTGCAAGGCATCTACAAGCGCGCGATCTCGACGATCCAGCTCGACACCGGCACGCGTCCGGCGCCGCGCGCCGGACGGCCTTCGCACGGCGAGCACACCACCCGCGGCCCGCACGGCTCGCGTGAACCGCGCGACCATCGTGAGTCCCGCGAACCGCGTGAACCGCGCGAGTCGTACGGCGCACAGCCGTCGTCGGACCGGCCGGCATCGTCCGAGCGCGGCAGCCCGTCAGATGGACCGGTGGTCGTGACGCGCCGCCGGCGCCTGTTCGGCACGGGCGGCGGCGAGGGCGGCAACCATGGCAACGGTAATCATGGCGGCGGCAACGGTGGCGGCAACGAATAAGCTGTTTTGACGCAGCGGCAGGCTAGTCTGAAGGATAGCCGAGCCGCTGCAGAATCTTTTCCAGCCGCATGATCTGCCGCTGCGTCAGTTCGAATCTGCATTTGACCGCCAGCACGCGGCGCCGCCAGTAGCCGGCGTCCAACATGCTCAGCGCCGGTTGCCGCGTTGCCCAATCCAGATGATCCAATTCAGCTTCCACCACGTGTGACGCATTGAAGCGCCGCGTCGGTGCAGGGGTCTTGGGTTCCATGTTTTCGCGCTGCCTTGTTATTGCGCTGCCCCGTTGTGGAGATGCCGTTGGGCGGCATGCGGTTGTTGTCGGCCTCGATGCGGCCGGCATTGAGCCTATTGCCTTTTTCCTCTTTGCCTTTTGTCTTTCGGTCTTTTGTCTGGCGACACACTGGAAGACGAGGTGGAACGGCCTGGTTTGAATTTCGTTTTTTTAATCGCGTTCTTTAACTGCGCGGGCGGTTCTTTTGAAGGAAATGCTTACCGGCGTTGGGGAAATGCTTCCCTGGCCGTTCGGCCGATCGTCGGTGGGTTTGGCTTTTGCGCTATGCTGGACTATCGACACTTTTGAGGCGGAGCACGTCATGTCCAAGCCGAAGCCGCATGCATCCGATGTCAAGGTCAAGGTCAAGGTCAAGGTCAAGGGAGCGGAGCCGCTCGCTGAGTCCATTGATAGTCGCCTCGATGAGGCACTTGAGGAAAGTTTTCCTGCTAGCGATCCGATTGCTGTCGATGTCACGGATCCGCATCATTTGCCGGCCGTGCACTCGCCGGAGGCCGGGAAGAAGCGGCATTAGAGCGTCTTCGGTCGGCGCTCAGCGCGCCGACCCGGTACTTCCAGAACCGCTGCCGCTCCCGTCCCTGCCGGTTCAATCGCTCTCTTTCAGTGCGACGGCAAGCCCGATTCCAACTGGCGCTGCAGCTCGCGTACCTGGCGCTGCGCTGCGCGCAGCTGGTCTTGCGCCGCGGCCTTCTGCTGCGCCAGCGCCGTCGCTTCGGCGCGGGTTTGCTGCTGCTGGCTCGTGACAATGTTCTGCTGCTGACGCGCGACAGCCAGGTCAGCCTGCAAGCGGTTTGCCCGGTCCTGCGACAACGCGATCATCCGTTCCGTGAACGCTTTTTGCGCTTCCAGTTGCGTGCGGCGAATCTCGACGTCGGACAGTTGCAGTGTCTGGCGGACAAAATCCTTGTAGATCATGTCGGCACGCGTTGCGTCCTGCGTCTTGATGACGCGCCAGAAATTCTTTTGCTGGAATAGCGCGACGTAGTAAGTCATCTCCTTGCCGTAAAACAGCAAGCTCGCACCGTAGCTGCCGTTGTACGTCGTGCGCAATTCGCTCAGATCCGAGCCGTGAATCATCTGCTGCAATTCCGCCACATTCCCCGCGGCGGATTGCTTCGCTTCGTCCGGCATCAGCGCTCCCGTCTGCGCCTGCGAAGCCGCCGACAACGCGGTTGTCGTGCCCGGCTGGGAAACGACGCCAACGCTCGTCCCGCTATCCGGCAGAGTCTGCGCATAAACGCCCTGCACGCCCCCCAACGTGATCAATGCGGCCAGGGCAATCTGCCGTAGTTTTGACTTTCGGTCCATGTAATTCCTGCTCGAACAGTTTTTGTTTTAGCACAACCGTCTCATTATTACTCACTTTCGCGTGTTTCGGGCTCCTCGTCGAAAATTTGGTACTTACGCATCTTCTCCCACAACACCTTGCGGCTGATGCCGAGGTACAGCGCCGTGTCCTGCCGGCGCCAACCGTTTGCGTCGAGCGCGGCAAGCACGCGGTTGCGCTCGGCCATGCCCCATTTGCTGCGGGCCACGAGCACCTCGGCGGCGCTCTCGGCGGGCACCGGCTGGCTGGCGCGCGCGAGCGCCAGCAACCGTTGCAAACGCGCCGCGTCCCATGCGCCGATCTGACGCACCGTCACGCCGATGCGCTCGGCGAGGTTGCGCAGCTCGCGCACATTGCCGGGGAAATAGGTGTCGGCGACAGCGTCGGCCAGCCAGTACGGCAGGTCGGGCAACCCAGAGAGCCGCTCCGCGCCGACGATCTGCGCGATGAACGCCTTGAAGATCGCAATCTTGTCGACCGCGCCCCGCTCTTCCAGCGACGGGATCTTCAGCTCGATCACCGCGAGCCGGTAGTAGAGGCCGGCGTGGAAGTTGCCGTCGTTGACCCGTTGCGGCAGATCCTTGTTGGTCGCCGCCACCAGCCGGAAGTCGAGTTTCACCGGCGTAGCTGAGCCGATTCGCGTGACCGCGCTGTCTTCCAATACGCGCAGCAGCTTGACCTGCCGGTAAAGCGGCAGATCGCCGATTTCATCGAGGAACAGCGTGCCGCCGTCAGCCTGCTCGAAGTCGCCCTTATGCGCGACCGCCGCGCCGGTGAATGGGCCTTTCGAGTGGCCGAAGAACAGCGATTCGAACAGCCCGTCCGGAATCGCGCCGCAGTTCACCGCGACGAACGGACCTTGACCATAGCGGCTGTGTTTTTCGTGTAGCAGTTGCGCGATGCGTTCCTTGCCGACGCCGGATTCGCCGTGCACGAGCACGCTCGTGTCGCAGTCGGCGAAGGTGTCGACTTCGTGCAGCAGCGCCTGCATGCACTCCGAGTTGGCGATCATCGCGTCCGACTCGTGGGTCTTGGCGCTATGCGCGCGCAATTGCAGCACGAGCTTCATGACCATCCCGCGCAATTCGGCGCAGGTGAAGTCGAGCGGCAGGATGTGCGAATACTCGGACGGATACATCGCCGGATCGTGGTCGCGCGGCGCCGACCCAGACCACCGGGATGCCGTGCGCGGCCTGCCAGTCGCGCAGGATCAGCGCGCCGCTGTCGATCACCGAAACGCTGATGATGGCGAGCGACGGCCGCAGCGCGGTCCGTTCAGGCGAGATCGCGATATCGTCCGCGCGGATCACTTCGACGTCGAAGCTCGCCATGCAGCGCGCAACCCGGTCGACGATATCGGCCTTGCCTTCCCAGACGTAGATATCGAGTTCCTCGATTTTGGTGGTGGTTCTCATCTTGTCCTGGTTACGCTAGTTGACCAGTTGCGAGACGCCGCATGTCAGCGACATGTTGTGGACTGTGGCGGTGCTGACTTGTACGCCCAACAGCGAGAGTGTCGGGACGAGGACTGTATCGAGCAGGGAGAAGACGGGTTGAAGCAAGGGCGTCAAGGCGTTCGCTCCGCCGGAAAGAATGGGTGAAAGGAGCGCGGACAGATCGACTAAATGGTTACGAAGCGAGACGTCCAATGCGCCGGGCAATGCCGCAAGCAATTGCGTGGTCAGAACGGGGGCGTCGCTGCCGATCGCGTTGGAATTGGCGCTCCCGGTCGCGTCGAAGCTGCCGGACGAGCCATCGAATACCAGCGGCGTGGTTGTGCCAGGGGCGAGTTGCAATGGACCGATGCCGTTCAGTACGACATTGGCCACCTGCACGTTTGCGCCGAGTATCGCCGTCGAAACCGATGCTTCATTGATCGATCCGCCACAGGACGAGTTTGCGCCGAGGCAGACCGATGCAATACCCGGCGCAACCTGAGTCGTGGCCGTGGTAGCTGCTTTGGTGCTTTCACAATCGACTGAACTGTTATGCCGAGCAAGCCCTGGACTGTCGAAGCGCCCAGCGCCACCATCAAATCCTCAATCTTGATATGCGCGGTCGCAAGACTTTGAATATCGCCCACGCTGAGCGACACGCTGGTGTTCAACAATCCGCCGAGGATCGCGTTGAGCAGCGCCGACTGCTGCGTGTTGATCGTCGCAATGCCGGTACCGAGGGAGAACGAATCTTTGTTGGATGCCTGCGCCGTCGCAGTCGCCGTTACGTTGCGTTTGCCCACGAGGAAGAAATAAGGCACGAAAGCGCGTCACGCAATCCGCGCATCAATGCGACGTTTTCCTACCAGCTGAACTGACGACGAAAAATGCCGCGTTCTGATTAGAGGTTCCACTATCAAACGGCGCGCGCACTTTCACGTATTCTGCGCTGACGTTGTTCGCCCCGCGCGTTTCAACCGATGCAGCCGAAGTGAAACCTGAGAGGCAGCACGAGGCATCGAGGCCGCCTATCGTCGGCGATGGCCCGAGATGCCAATAACGCCGCGCGACCATGATCGCGCCGATTTTCATCAAGGAGGAAGACATGACGCAATTCACTCAACGCGCCCGCGCAATTGTGGTCCGCACCGCCAAACATGCCGCCGTCGCCGGAGTGCTGCTCGCCAGCGCCGTCACCGCGATGGCGCAGGCCGACAGCGCGGTCGGCACCTGGCAAACCATCGACGATCATAGCGGCCAGCCCAAGGCGCTCGTTCAGATCAGCCAGGACGGCGCCGGCTCGCTCAACGGCAAGGTGATCAAGGGATTGGGCGCGAACGACCAGCCGGATCGCCGCTGCACGGCATGTACCGACGAGCGCAAGGATCAATTGATTCTCGGCATGACGATCATCAACGATATGAAAAAGGACGGCGACGGCTGGGATCACGGGCAGATTCTCGACCCGGAAAACGGCAAGGTCTACAAGTGCAAGATGCACCTGGAAGATGGCGGGAGCAAGCTGGTGGTGCGCGGCTATATCGGCGTATCGCTGCTTGGCCGCTCGCAGACGTGGGTACGTCAGCAATAGTCCGCGCGTAGATCAGGCATGAATGCCTGACGTGCCGGGATGGGTCACCAGCGGGCCGCCACTGCTGTCAGGAGAGAGTCAGAAGAACCGGCCGACGATCACTATCGTTCGGCCGTTTTTTTCGCTTGATGTGGTTCGATTCGTTCGCGTCGTCATGCAGCGTGCTTGAAGGGCGACACATACGCGAACGGCGAAGGCGGTACGGGTTTGGCCGATGCGCGGCTGTACGCCGCGGGTGCTGTGACCGGAGCCAAGCCTGCCTGTGCGCTCTTCTCTTCCAGGCTGACATGCGTACGCATGCGCGCTTCCATCAGGCTGCACAGTTCTTCGCTTGCGGCGCCGAACAACTGATCCGCCACACGCTTGAGCACGCCGGACTCGTACCATGCCTTGAAGCGGCGATGGCAGGTTTGATACGACGGGTATTTGCGCGGCATGGCCGACCAGGTCGCGCCGCTATACATCACCCACAGCACGCCGTTGAGCACCGAGCGCGTATTGGCCAACGGCCGGCCACGCAGTTCGGAGCGCGGACGCAATTCAGGGAGCAACGGTGAGACGCGTTGCCATTCTTCATCATTGATATCACGGTATGGATTCATGGTTTCTCCTTTGTCAGAACCATGACAAAGAAGATACCCAGTCGTCTTCGGACGGAATATAAGATCAGTCTGAATCTTGAAAATACGCCTTTAGACGCCGCCTCTTTGGCAAGCGGACCGTGATCCATCGCAAAAGCGCCGCCGCGAGGATGAGACGAACCCTCAGGTCAGCGACGTGTCGACGATCCGCCGCGGCGCGTCGAGATATTCCTTCGATTGCATTTCGACGATGCGCGACACCGTGCGCGTGAACTCGTTGGCCATCGGACCGTCGACGTACAGTTGTTCGGGTGGCACCGCCGCGGACACCAGCAGCTTGACCTTGTGGTCATAGAACACGTCGATCAGCCATGTGAAGCGGCGCGCTTCCGAAGCCATGCGCGCCGACATCTGCGGCACGCCGGACAGGATCACCGCGTGAAAACGGCTCGCCAGTTCCAGGTAGTCGTTCTGCGAGCGCGGACCGCCGCACAGGGTCGCGAAATCGAACCACACGACGCCGTCCGCCTTGCGCAGCGCCTTCAACTCGCGCTTCTCGATGTGCAGAATCGGGCTTTCGTCGGGCACCGCGGCCAGACGCGAGTACGCGCCGCGCAGGGCCTTATCCGCCGCCGCGCCGAGCGGCGAGTGATACACCTCGACCTGGGCCAGCGTACGCTGCCGGTAGTCGATGCCCGCATCGACGTTGACCACGTCAAGCTTCGCCTTGATGAGTTCGATGGCCGGCAGCATGCGGTCGCGATGCAGGCCGTCCGGATACAGCGTGTCCGGATCGTAATTGGACGTCATCACGAATTGCACGCCGTTCTCGAACAGCTTGTCGAGCAGACGGTACAGGATCATCGCGTCAGCGATATCCGACACGTGGAATTCGTCGAAACAGATCAGCCGGTAGCGCTTTGCGATACGGCGCGCGAGTTCGTCGAGCGGGTCGGCCTGGCCTTTCAGTTCTTCCAGTTCGCGATGCACTTCGCGCATGAATTCGTGGAAATGCAGCCGCGTTTTGCGCTGCACCGGCACGATCATGTAGAAGCTGTCCATCAGGAAGCTCTTGCCCCGCCCTACGCCGCCCCACATGTACACGCCGCGCGGCAGATCCGGGCGGATGATCAGTTTCTTGAACGCGTTCGAGCGGCGCGATTTGTACTCGACCCACTCTTCATAGCACCGCTGCAGACGGTCGACCGCCGCGCGTTGCGCCGGGTCCGATTGATAACCCCGCGTCTGCAGTTCTTTTTCGTAGTATTCGGTGACGTTCATCGTGTTGCTGCAAAAAGAAAGGCGGGAGGGAGTGAACCCGCCCGCCTTCGTGGTGATGCTGGAGTGCTGCGATCCGTCAGGCGTGCGCTGGTTACATGTTCAGCGCGCGCTTGTCGACGGCCAAGGCCGCTTCGCGCATGACTTCGGACAGCGACGGGTGCGGATGGCAAATACGGCCGATGTCTTCCGACGCAGCCTTGAATTCCATCGCCACCACGGCTTCCGCGATCAGGTCCGATGCGTTCGCCGAGATGATGTGCACGCCGAGCAGTTCGTCGGTCTTCGCGTCGGCGATCATCTTGACGAAACCATCCGCCTTGTTGATGCCCAGCGCGCGGCCGTTCGCCATGAACGGGAACTGGCCCGTCTTGACTTCGCGGCCTTCAGCCTTCAGTTGCTGCTCGGTCTTGCCGACCCACGCGATTTCCGGTTCGGTGTAGATCACCCACGGAATGCAGTTGTAGTCGATATGCGGCTTCTGACCGTCGATGATTTCGGCAACCAGCACGCCTTCATCTTCGGCCTTGTGCGCGAGCATCGGGCCGCGCACCACGTCGCCGATCGCGTACACGTTCGGCACCGCCGTCGCGCAGTGGCCGTCGACGTCGATGAAACCGCGGTCGTTGGCCTTCAGGCCGATCGCTTCGAGGCCGAGGTTGTCGGTGTTCGGCACGCGGCCGATCGACACGATCAGGCGGTCGGCTTCGAGCTTCTGCGCATTGCCGTCCTTGTCCGTGTAGTTCAGCGTGACGCTGTTGCCGGTCGTCGTCACTTCGCCGACCGTCACGCCCACGTGGATGTCCAGACCTTGCTTCCTGAACTGCTTGGCGGCTTCCTTCGCCAGCGCCTGATCGGCTGAGCCGAGGAATTCCGGCAGCGCTTCGAGCACGGTCACTTCCGCGCCCAGACGGCGCCACACCGAGCCCAGTTCCAGACCGATCACGCCTGCGCCGATCACGGCGAGTTTCTTCGGCACGGTGTCGAAGCTCAGTGCGCCTTCGTTGTCGGACACGATCTTGTTGTCGACCGGCACGTTCGGCAGGTGACGCGCCTTCGAGCCCGTCGCGATGATCACGTTCTTCGCCGTGACGACTTCGGTTTCACCTTCGCCGCTCACTTCGATCTGCACGCCGGCGCCCGTCTTGCCGGTGAACTTGCCGTGACCCTTGAGCCACGTGATCTTGTTCTTGCGGAACAGGAACTCGATGCCCTTGGTCATCTTTTCGACGATACCTTCCTTGCGGGCCACCATCTTCGAGATGTCGAGCTTCACGTCCGACACGTTGATACCGTGATCGGCGAGGTGGTGTTGCGCGTTTTCAAATTCTTCCGACGACGCGAGCAGCGCCTTCGACGGAATACAACCCACGTTCAGGCACGTGCCGCCGAGCTTCAGCGCGCCGGCCGGGTTCTTCCATTTTTCGATACATGCGACGGTCTTGCCGAGCTGCGCTGCGCGGATTGCGGCGATGTAGCCGCCAGGGCCGGCGCCGATCACGACGACGTCAAATTCTTTGGACATGACAATCCTTTTTTTATGACGGAACGGCGCGCAGCCACGCTTCGTGGCACGCGTCGTTCCTGTACTGCGGAATGCTGGAGACGTACTACCTGAATCGCGACAGACGCCGTGATTACAAGTCGAGCAGCAGGCGAGCCGGGTCTTCCAGCGCGTCCTTCATCGCGACCAGCGACAGCACCGCCTCGCGACCGTCGATGATCCGATGGTCGTACGACAGCGCCAGGTAGTTCATCGGGCGGATCACGATCTGGCCGTTTTCGACCACAGCGCGTTCCTTGGTGGCGTGCACGCCCAGAATGGCGGATTGCGGCGGGTTGATGATCGGGGTCGACAGCATCGAG
The DNA here is from genome assembly GCF_058781505.1 of Paraburkholderia sp. FW306-2-2C-D06C. Classification (NCBI taxonomy): domain Bacteria; kingdom Pseudomonadati; phylum Pseudomonadota; class Betaproteobacteria; order Burkholderiales; family Burkholderiaceae; genus Paraburkholderia; species Paraburkholderia sp. FW306-2-2C-D06C. The sequence goes on from NZ_JBYSWU010000009.1 coordinate 116,638, forward strand.
CCGAACACACCACCGTTCGAGATGGAGAACGTGCCGCCGGTCATTTCTTCGATCGACAGCTTGCCGTCCTTCGCCTTCTGGCCGAATTCGGCGATCTTCTTCTCGATTTCGGCGAGGCTCAGTTGATCCGCATTGCGCAGGATCGGCACCACCAGACCGCGCGGCGAACCGACAGCGATACCGATGTCGAAGTAGCCGTGATAGACGATGTCATTACCGTCGATCGACGCGTTCACGAGCGGGAACTTCTTCAGCGCGTGCACAGCCGCCTTGACGAAGAACGACATGAAGCCGAGCTTCACGCCGTGTTCCTTCTCGAACTTGTCCTTGTACTTGTTGCGCAGGTCCATCACCGGCGCCATGTTCACTTCGTTGAACGTGGTGAGGATGGCGTTGGTTTGTTGTGACTCGAGCAGACGCTCGGCGATACGCGCACGCAGACGCGACATCGGCACGCGTTGTTCCGGGCGGTCCTTCAGCCACTGCTCGGCCGATGCCGGCGCCTTGACGTCCGGCAGCGACGGCCTGGCAGCCTTCGGTGCGGCAGCCGGTGCCGGTGCAGCAGGTTTCGCAGCAGGAGCGCCGGCGGTCAGCACGTCGCCCTTAGTGATGCGGCCGTCGCGGCCCGAGCCGGCGACGTCGCCAGCGGACAGGCCCTTTTCGGCCATCAGCTTGCCGGCAGCCGGCGAAGCAGCAGTGTTCGCGCCCGTTGCGGATGCGGCTTGAGCGGCAGGAGCCGGCGCTGCAGCCGGTGCCGGTGCGGCAACAGGTGCCGGCTTCACTTCGGCTTCGACAGCAGCAGCGCCTGCCTTGCCTTCGGTGTCGATCTTCGCGATCACTTGATCGGCGACGACGGTGTCGCCGTCGTTCGCGATAACTTGCGCGAGCACGCCAGCGGCCGGTGCCGGCACTTCGAGCACGACCTTGTCGGTCTCGATTTCGATGAGAATTTCGTCTTGAGCAACAGCCTCGCCGGGCTTCTTCTTCCACTGCAGCATCGTGGCTTCCGAGACCGACTCGGAGAGCTGGGGAACCTTGACTTCAACAATAGCCATTATGAATATCCTGAATACGTATCGGGTGACGGCGCGGTTATCAACGACCGGACGACCGTCTGCGAACCTCGAATGCCGCTAATGAACCATCAAATTGCTCACTAGACGCGGCACGGGAAAGCGCAACGCGCTTTCCCGGTTCGGCTCTTGTGTTTATTTAGCGATCGACGAGCTCTTGAGACGGCCGAAAGCGCCTTCGACCAGCGCCTTTTGCTGCTCGTAGTGTTTCGCGTAGTAGCCGACTGCCGGCGAGGCCGAAGCCGGACGGCCGCTGTATGCCAGCTTCTGCCCGTCCTTCATGCCTTCCTTCAGGTGGTGCTCGATGTAGAACCACGGGCCCTGATTCTGCGGCTCGTCCTGCACCCAGACCACTTCGGTCGTGTTGTCGTACTTCTTCATTTCCGCTTCGAACTGCTTATGCGCGAACGGATAGAGCTGTTCGATACGGATGATCGCGACGTCGTTTGCCTTCGCTTCGCGGCGATGCGCGACGAGGTCGTAGTACACGCGGCCCGAGCAGGCCAGCACGCGCTTGACCTTCTTCGCGTCGATGGCTTCGTCCACTTCGCCGATGACCGGCTGGAACGAACCCTTCGCCAGCTCCGACAGATCCGACACGGCTTCCTTGTGACGCAGCAGCGACTTCGGCGTAGCGACGATCAGCGGCTTGCGGAACAGACGGATCATCTGACGGCGCAGCAGGTGGAAAATCTGCGCCGGCGTGGTCGGCTGAACGACCTGCATGTTGTGATCTGCGCACAGTTGCAGGAAACGCTCGATACGTGCCGACGAGTGCTCCGGACCCTGACCTTCGTAACCGTGCGGCAGCAGCATCGTGAGACCCGAGACGCGGCCCCACTTCACTTCGCCCGACGAGATGAACTGGTCGATCACGACTTGCGCGCCGTTCACGAAGTCGCCGAACTGCGCTTCCCACGCGACGAACGTATTCGGTTCAGCGGTCGAGTAACCGTATTCGAAGCCCAGCACCGCTTCTTCCGACAGCACCGAGTCGATCACCGTGAACTTCGCCTGACCTTCGGCGATGTTCTGCAGCGGCACGTAGGTGCCGTCGTTCCAGCGTTCGCGGTTCTGATCGTGCAGCACTGCGTGACGGTGCGTGAACGTGCCGCGGCCCGAATCCTGGCCGGTCAGGCGCACGGCATAGCCCGATGCGACCAGCGACGCGAATGCGAGGTGTTCGCCCATGCCCCAGTCGAGCTTCGCTTCGCCACGGCCCATCGCGCGACGGTCGTTGATGACGCGCTCGACCAGCGGGTGAACCTTGAAGTTTTCCGGGATCGTGGTGACGCGCTCTGCGAGGCGCTTCAGTTCCGCGAGCGGCACAGCCGTGTCGGCTGCGTCGGTCCACTTGCGGTTCAGGAACGGGACCCAGTCGACCGCGTACTTGCTCTTGTAGTTCGAGAGCACCGGATCGATCGTGTGATGGCCTTCGTCCATCGCCTTGCGGTACGCCTTGACGTACTCTTCCCCGTCTTGCGCCGTGATCACGCCTTGTTGCGCCAGCTTTTCAGCGTACAGCGCGCGCGTGCCCGGATGCTTCGCAATCGTCTTGTACATCAGCGGCTGCGTGACCGCCGGCGTGTCCTGCTCGTTGTGACCCAGCTTACGGAAGCAGACGATGTCGACGACGACGTCCTTATGGAACTGCATCCGGAAGTCGATCGCCAGCTGCGTAGCCAGCACGACCGCTTCGGGATCGTCGCCGTTCACGTGCAGCACCGGCGCTTCGATCATCTTGACGACGTCCGAGCAGTACAACGTGGAGCGCGAGTCGCGCGGGTCCGACGTCGTGAAACCGATCTGGTTGTTGATGACGATGTGCAGCGTGCCGTGCGTGCCGTAACCGCGCGTTTGCGCGAGGTTCAGCGTTTCCATCACGACGCCCTGGCCGGCGAAAGCCGCGTCGCCGTGGATCTGCACCGGCAGCACTTGCAGGCCGCTGTCGTCGCCGCGACGGTCCATCCGGGCCTTGGCCGAGCCTTCGACCACCGGGTTGACGATTTCGAGGTGCGACGGATTGAACGCGAGCGACAGGTGAACCGGGCCGCCTTCGGTCGAGACGTCCGACGAGAAACCCTTGTGGTACTTCACGTCGCCAGCCGGCAGGTCGTCGACGTGCTTGCCTTCGAATTCGGCGAACAGGTCCGCCGGCATCTTGCCGAGCGTATTGACCAGCACGTTCAGACGGCCACGGTGAGCCATACCGATGACGATTTCCTGCACGCCGTTGGCGCCGCCATGACGCACGACTTCGTCCATCGACGCGATGAAGCTTTCGCCGCCTTCGAGCGAGAAGCGTTTCTGGCCGACGTACTTGGTGTGCAGGAAGCGCTCGAGGCCTTCAGCGGCCGTCAGGCGATTCAGGATGTGCTTTTTCTTTTCATTGGAGAAATTCGGCGTCGAACGGATCGACTCGAGCTTCTCTTTCCACCAGCGCTTCTGTTCCGGATCGCTCAGGTACATGTACTCGGCGCCGATCGTGCCGCAGTACGTGTCACGCAACGCCTTGACGATCTCGCGCAGCGACGCGCGCTCGAACCCGAAATACAGATTCGTGGCGCTGAATTCCTGGTCCATGTCGGCTTCAGTGAAGTCGTAGAACGCAGGTTCAAGTTCGGGGATAGCGGGACGTTCGCGGCGCTTCAGAGGATCGAGATTGGCCCATTGCGAGCCGAGGAAGCGATATGCGCCGATGAGGGACTGCACATAAACCTGCTTGCGTGCGGTAGCGAGATCTTCGCCGCCGGCCGCCGTGCGCGGGATGAAGGCGTTGGCCTTGGCCCGTTGAGCAAACGATTCGACGATCGGGCCGTGGGCCACGTCGTTGACATTGCTGCCATCCGATGCAGGGACGTTCTGCAACGCATCGAAATAGCTGCGCCAGTTCTCGGGCACTGACGCCGGATTATCGAGATACGCTTCGTACATTTCTTCTACGTACGGAGCATTGCCGCCGAACAGATAAGAGTTCGACTGGAATTGCTTCATCATTTTTACGCTCACCTTTCTTCGAGTTTCTCGAGAAATAGCGGGTTACAGAACCTTCCGCGACACGGCCTGACCGTTTAGCGGATTGCGCGAATCAAGTCTTGCTTGGAAGGACCTAAAACTTTGCACCCGGGGAGCATATCACATAACGGATAGTCCAGATAGCAGACGGATTGTCGCTCGAGCCTTGCCAGGACGGGCTTTCTGGCTAGTTTCCAGTTCTTGCAACGGTCTTCTGCGGCAAATGGGGACAAACAGCCACAAACGGAAGATAAGCCGCGACCAACGGCGCATCAGTCATGTTGGGACGCAGAAACGGCAAAAGCCACCCGAAGGTGGTTTTTGCCGACATCGACCGCAAATCGCGGCGCGCTGCTACTTATCAGTCCACTGCGCCCTTACGGCTCGCGCTGCGGCGCTCGTGTTCCTTCAGGTGGCGCTTGCGCAGACGAATCGATTGCGGCGTGACTTCGACCAGCTCATCGTCGTCGATGAACTCGACCGCGTATTCCAGCGACATCTGGATCGGCGGCACGAGGCGCACCGCTTCGTCCGTACCCGACGAACGCACGTTGGTCAGCTGCTTGCCCTTGATCGGATTCACGACCAGGTCGTTGTCGCGGCTGTGAATGCCGATGATCATGCCTTCATACAGCGGCTCACCCGGCGACACGAACATACGGCCGCGATCCTGCAGCTTCCACAGCGCGTAGGCGACTGCCGCACCGTCGTCCTGCGAAATCAGCACGCCGTTGCGACGCTCGCCGACCGCGCCTTCCTTGACCGGTTGGTACGAGTCGAACGTGTGGCTCATCAGGCCCGTGCCGCGCGTCAGCGTGAGGAATTCCGACTGGAAACCGATCAGGCCACGTGCCGAAATACGATATTCGAGACGCGTACGGCCGCGGCCATCCGACGCCATGTCGAGCATTTCGCCCTTGCGGCGGCCCAACTCTTCCATCACGCCGCCCTGGTGGCCGTCTTCCATGTCGACGGTCAGGTTTTCGTACGGCTCGTGCCTCACGCCGTCGACTTCCTGCATCACCACGCGCGGACGCGACACGGCCAGCTCGTAACCTTCACGACGCATGTTTTCCACGAGAATGGTCAGGTGCAGCTCGCCGCGGCCCGCCACTTCGAACGTGGTTTCGTCGCCGGTTTCCTTCACGCGCAGCGCGACGTTGTGGTTCAGTTCCTTCATCAGGCGGTCGCGGATCTGACGGCTCGTGACGAACTTGCCTTCGCGGCCGGCCAGCGGCGACGAATTCACGAGGAAGTTCATGGTCAGCGTCGGTTCGTCGACGGTGATCATCGGCAGCGCTTCCGGTTGCTCCGGCGAGCAGATGGTCACGCCGATACCGATTTCTTCAATACCGTTGATCAGCACGATGTCGCCGGCTTCAGCCGATTCGACCTGCACGCGCTCGAGGCCCTTGAACGACAGCACCTGGTTGATCTTGCGGTTCAGGATTGCGCCGTCCGGGCCCAAACGGACGGCCACTTGCATGCCCGGCTTGATACGGCCACGCGTGATGCGGCCCACGCCGATACGGCCGACGTACGACGAGTAATCCAGCGACGTGATCTGCAGTTGCAGCGGGCCTTCCGGATCGGCCGGACGCACCGGCACGTGCTTCAGCACGGCTTCGAACAGGGGACGCATGTCGCCTTCGCGCACGTCCGGGGTCAAACCTGCGTAACCGTTCAGACCCGATGCGTAGACGATCGGGAAGTCGAGTTGCTCGTCGGTTGCGCCCAGCTTGTCGAACAGGTCGAATGTCTGGTTGATCACCCAGTCGATCCGCGCGCCCGGCCGGTCCACCTTGTTGATCACGACGATCGGCTTGAGGCCGAGCGCCAGCGCTTTCTTGGTCACGAAGCGCGTTTGCGGCATCGGGCCTTCGACCGCGTCCACCAGCAGCAGCACGGAGTCGACCATCGACAGCACGCGCTCCACTTCACCGCCGAAGTCGGCGTGGCCCGGGGTGTCGACAATGTTGATGTGCGTGCCTTCGTACTCGACCGCGCAGTTCTTGGAAAGAATCGTGATGCCACGTTCCTTTTCGATGTCGTTCGAGTCCATCACGCGCTCGGCGATCTGCTGGTTCTCACGGAACGTTGCGGTCTGGCGGAGGAGCTGGTCGACGAGCGTAGTCTTGCCGTGGTCGACGTGGGCAATGATGGCGATGTTGCGTAGGGCGCGGGTCATAGGAAACCTGGAGACAGTTGGGAGTGCGCCGGTTGCTTATATAAACCACGACAAGCCCAAAGCGCACTTTTGGGAACCCAACATTATAGCACGCGCCAATGAAGGTTTCTGGTATTCCCTGATGGACCTGGCGCCTTCCACGCGACGGTGCATCAGATTAGCACCCGCCACACGTCAGCCGAACCCTACGCAACCCCCACGCTTTATGCCTTGAGCGGCAAAAGTTCCTTGCCTAAGCTGTAATAACGCTTGCCGCGTCAATCAACCGGCCTCTATAATCCTGCCTAGTCAACCATTGCATTCGCACGAGAATCATGACGGAGCTGTCCCCTACCCCCACGCCAGACCTCTGCGAGTACCAGCTCGGCGAAAGCGTCGGCTATCTGATCTCGCGGGTGAAATCGACCCTGTCCAATCTGGTCACCCAACGCAGCATGGCCGAACTCGGCATCACCAGCCAGCAAGGCAGCATCCTGTTCATGGTGGCCAGCGGCAAATGTCTGCTGGCGGCCGAATTGGCGCGCGAATATGGCATCGACGCAAGCGCGGTCACGCGCCTGATCGACCGGTTGGAAAAGCGCGGATTGCTGACACGGGTGCGCAGCAACGAGGACCGGCGTGCCGTCCGGCTTGCGTTGACGCCGGAAGGTCACGCGATCGCGGCAAAAATGCCGGCGATTTTCAACGGCGTGCTGGACAGTCTGCTAGGCGGTTTCACCCCCGAAGAAGTGGGTTTCCTGAAGAGCATGCTGCGCCGTGTGCTCATCAATTCCGGCGAACAAACGGGGCTAACCCGTGATACAGCAAACAATTTTGACAGCAAGTCGTAATAAATTGCTTGCTGTGTCCATCATTACACTCACATTCAAAGAGTCGAGCGATGAAATCCCTTTCCCTGTCCGCGCCCGCGCTGTCGAGCCGGGCCGCTGTCGCCGCCGCGGTGACGGCGCTCGCCCTTACGGGGTGCGCGAACTACTTCGGTATGAAGAGCGACAAGCAGATCGCGTCGCCGGCTCAGTACGAGTCCACCCAGAGCCTGCCCGGCGAGAATGGCCAGTGGCCGTCGCTCGACTGGGCCAACCAGTTTGGCGACCCGCAGCTGCCCAAGCTGATCGCGGAAGCGCTCGACGGCAACCCGTCGATCGCTCAGGCGCAGGCGCGCCTCGCGAAGGCCTCCTCGTACATCGACAGCTCGCGCTCGGCGCTGTACCCGAAGGTCAACGGCAGCTATTCGTGGACCCGCGAGCTGTTCTCCGGCAACGCGCTCTACCCGCCTCCGTACGGCGGCGCCTGGTATAGCGAAAACAACGTGCTGGCCAGCGCGTCATGGGATCTGGACCTGTGGGGCAAGAATCGCCAGCGCCTGGGCCAGGCCGTATCGCAGGAAAAGGCCGCGGAGGCCGACATGCAGCAGGCGCGCGTGACGCTCGCCGCGTCGGTGGCGAGCACCTATAACCAGCTCGCGCAGCTGTATGCGTTCCGCGACATCGCGCAGCGTGAGATCGCCAACCGCCAGGACATCGGCCGGATTACCGACGGGCGTGTCATCGCCGGTCTCGACACCAACGTCGAGCGGCAAACCGCGAACGGCAACATCGCGACCAGCCAGTCGAATTTGACCGACCTCGACGGCCAGATCACGGCGGTGCGTTATCAGCTGGGCGCGCTGCTCGGCAAAGGCCCGGATCGCGGCCTGCAAATCGCCCAGCCGGTGCTGACCACCGGCAACGCCGTGGCGTTGCCGAACAACCTGCCGGCCGACCTCGTGGCGCGCCGCGCCGATATCGCCGCCGCGCGCTGGCAGGTCGAAGCGGCAATGCACGACGTGAAGGAAGCAAAAGCCGAATTCTTCCCGGACGTGAATCTCGCGGCCGGCTTCGGTTTCGACGCGTTCGGCTGGGGCCGCTTCCTGAAATCGGGCAGCCGTCAGATGCAATTCGGTCCCGCCATCCACCTGCCGATCTTCGACGCCGGCGCGCTGCGCTCGCAGTTGAAGGGCCGTTATGCCGATTTCGACCTCGACGTGGCGAACTACAACCAGACGCTGATAAGCGCGCTGTCGGACGTCGCCACGCAGGTGTCGTCGATCCGTTCGATCGACCAGCAATCGGGCGACGCCCAACGCGCGCTCGACGCGTCGACCAAGGCGTATCAGCTCGCCGTGATCCGTTATAAGGCCGGTTTGTCGCCGCAGTTGCAGGTACTGACCGCCGACCAGAACCGCCTTGCCGCCGAACAGACGGTGACGAGCCTGACGATGCGCCGCCGCGGCATGCAGATCGACCTCATCAAGGCGCTCGGCGGCGGTTTCGACGCGACGCAGACCGGCCTCGTGGTGCCGGCCGACGCCCCGGCCTCGGCGACGGCCGCGACCGCCGCCGCAAACTGAAGCCACATCGACGCGACGCATATTCGCCCGAACATCCGCATAAACGACGACGCTTGAGAGAACCTGGAGCACATCAATGAGCACCCCCCAGCAACCCGCGCCCCCCGCACAACCGGCGAACAACGGCAAACGCAAGCGCATGATGACGCTGCTCGTCAGCGTGATCCTGATCGCCGCGATCGCCTACGGCCTGTATTACTTCCTCGTCGCGCGCTTCCATGAGGACACCGACGACGCGTACGTGAACGGCAACGTCGTGCAGATCACGCCGCAAGTCACCGGTACGGTGGTCGCGGTGAACGCGGACGACACGCAAACCGTGAAGGCCGGCGACCCGCTCGTCGTGCTCGATCCGGCCGACGCGCGCGTCGCGCTCGAACAAGCCGAAGCGAATCTCGCGCAGACGGTGCGCCAGGTGCGCGGCCTGTTCGCCGACGACAATCAATACCAGGCGCAAGTCGCCGTGCGCCAGTCCGATCTGTCACGCGCCCAGGACGACCTGAAGCGCCGACTGACGGTCGCGCAAACGGGCGCCGTGTCGCAGGAAGAAATCTCGCACGCCCGCGACGCCGTGAAGAGCGCGCAGGCCGCCGTCGACGCCGCCCAGCAGCAACTGGCGTCGAACCGCGCGCTGACCGCCAACACGACGATCGCGAATCACCCGAACGTCCAGGCCGCCGCCGCGAAGGTCCGCGACGCGTACCTGAACAACGCGCGTAACAACCTGCCGGCGCCGGTCACGGGCTACGTCGCGAAACGCTCGGTGCAGGTCGGCCAGCGCGTCTCGCCGGGCACCCCGCTGATGGCGATCGTGCCGCTGGGCGGCGTGTGGGTCGACGCGAACTTCAAGGAAGTGCAGCTGAAGCATATGCGCATCGGTCAACCGGTCGACCTGACGGCCGACGTGTACGGCTCGTCGGTGGTGTACCACGGCAAGGTGGTCGGCTTCTCGGCCGGCACGGGTTCGGCCTTCTCGCTGCTGCCCGCGCAGAACGCGACCGGCAACTGGATCAAGGTGGTGCAGCGTCTGCCGGTGCGGATCGCGCTCGACCCGCAGGAACTCGAGAAGCACCCGCTGCGCATCGGCCTGTCGATGCAAGCCGACGTGACCATCAAGAACGATGAAGGCGGCCAGCTCGGCCAGGCGCCGAACACGGTTTATCAAACCAGCGTGTTCGAAAAGTACGGCGACGAAGCCGACGCGGAAATCGCCCGCATCATTTCGGAAAACGCGGGCCCGAACACCGGCTCGCAGAAGTCGGCCCAGACTGGCGCGAAGCCCGCTGCGAAGCTGATGTAAGCCTCGCCACGATTCATACAAGGCTTTTTTAATGGCTCAGGCTCAGGCGCAAGTCCCTCACCCGCCGCTCGAGGGCGCGCAACTGGTGATCGGCACCATCGCAGTGTCGCTCGCCGTGTTCATGAACGTGCTCGACACGTCGATTGCGAACGTGTCGATCCCGTCGATTTCGGGCGACCTCGGTGTGTCGTCCGATCAGGGTACGTGGGTGATCACGTCGTTCGCGGTCGCCAACGCGATTTCCGTGCCGCTAACCGGCTGGCTCACCGACCGCGTCGGCCAGGTGCGCCTGTTCATGGCGTCGATCGTGCTGTTCGTGATCTCGTCGTGGATGTGCGGCCTCGCGCCCACCCTGCCCTTTCTGCTCGCCTCGCGCGTACTGCAAGGCGCGGTGGCCGGCCCGATGATTCCGCTGTCGCAAACGCTGCTGCTCGCCAGCTATCCGCGCGCCAAGGCGCCCATGGCTCTGTCGATGTGGGCGATGACCACGCTGATTGCGCCGGTGGCCGGGCCGATTCTCGGCGGCTGGATCTCAGACAATATCTCGTGGCCATGGATTTTTTACGTCAACATTCCAGTCGGCGCGATTGCCGCGGTGGCGACATGGATGATCTTCCGCAACCGCGACTCGGTCGTCAAAAAGGCGCCGATCGACGGCGTCGGTCTCGGCCTGCTGATCGTCTGGGTCGGCTCGTTGCAGGTGATGCTCGATAAGGGCAAGGATCTCGACTGGTTCTCGTCGACCACCATCGTCGTTCTGGCGCTGGTCGCAGTGATTGCGCTCGCGTTCTTCATCGTATGGGAATTGACGGCCGAGCATCCGGTGGTCGACCTGTCGCTCTTCAGCCGGCGCAATTTCACAGGCGGCACGGTCGCGCTTTCGATCGGCTACGGACTCTATTTCGGCAATCTCGTGTTGTTGCCGCTGTGGCTGCAAACCGACATCGGCTACACCGCAACCGAAGCCGGTCTGGTGATGGCGCCGGTGGGCCTGTTCGCGGTACTGCTGTCGCCGATCACCGGCAAGGTGTTGCCGCGGACCGATCCGCGCTATATCGCGACCCTGTCGTTCCTCGTGTTCGCGCTGTGCTTCTGGATGCGCTCGCGTTATACGACCGGCGTCGATACCTATTCGCTGCTGCTGCCGACACTGATTCAAGGCATCGGCATGGCCGGGTTCTTTATCCCGCTGGTGTCGATCACGCTGTCGGGTTTGCCGGGCAACCGGATTCCGGCCGCGTCGGGTTTGTCGAACTTCGTGCGGATCATGTGCGGCGGGATCGGCACCTCGATCTTCCAGACCGCATGGGATCACCGGACCATCATGCATCACGCGCAGTTGTCGGAACAGGCGAATGCGTACAACCCCGTGTTCGATCAGTCGATCCGGCAGATGGGTGCGGCGGGGTTCAGTCAGCCGCAGGCATATGGACTCTTCAACACGATGGCCACACAGCAAGCCGCGCAGTTGGGCGTGAACGATCTGTTCTTTGTTTCCGCCGGCATCTTCGTCGCGTTGATTGCGCTGATCTGGATCACCAAGCCGGAACGCGCGGGTGGTGACGCCGGTGCCGCAGCCGCGGCGGCGCACTGAGTTTAGCGCCGATCCAAGGCACCAGGCTGCATGAAAAAGGCGGAACCGCTATCGAGCGGTTCCGCCTTTTTCGTTGCTGCGTGCCGGGCTGCGAACGCGGTTCAGCTCGCGGCTGTCACCACCAGCCGCTCCGGCGCAAGCACGCCCTCGCCCTGTTTCGCGACGCCAAGCAAGCGGCCTTCAGCGGCGTAGACGCGAACCCGTGGCGCGTTCAGCGCGTCCGCGCTGATGGTCAGTTCGGAGAGTTTCAAGCGCTGGCCATGCAGGAACCGCCGTGTCGCGTCTTCATTCAATTGCACGAGCGGGAACGTGGACAGCAACGCATCGACCGGTTGCAGCCACGCATCGCGCTGGCTTTGCGTCGCGTCGGACAGCGCGCCGAGCGTCACCGAATTTTCCAACGTCAGCGCGCCCACACCCGTGCGCCGCAACGCGACCAGATGCGCGCCGCAACCGAGCACTTCACCGATATCCTCGGCCAGCGTCCTTACGTACGTGCCTTTACTGCACGTCACGCGAAACGTGACGTCCGGCAGCGCGCAGGCGAGCAGCTCGAGCGCATGGATCGTCACCTGACGCCCTTCCCGCTCGACCGTCTGACCGGCGCGCGCGTATTCGTAGAGCGGCTTGCCGTCGCGTTTGAGCGCCGAATACATCGGCGGAACCTGAACGATGTCGCCGAGGAAAGTGTCCAGCGCGGCCTTTACAGCAGCCTCGTCGCACGTCACCTCGCGCGTGTCGAGCGCTTCGCCTTCGGCGTCGCCGGTGGTCGTGCGGATGCCGAGGCGCATGGTCGCCTCGTAGGTCTTGTCGGCTTCGAGCAGGTCCTGCGAGAACTTGGTGGCTTCGCCGAAACACAGCGGCAACAGACCGGTGGCCAGTGGATCGAGCGTGCCGGTATGGCCCGCCTTTTTCGCCAGATAGAGACGCTTCGCGCGAATCAGCGCGTCGTTGCTCGACAGGCCGAGCGGCTTGTCGAGCAGCAGCACGCCGTCGAGCGCGCGACGCGGCACGCGGGGGCGTTGAGGTGCGGTCATGTCAGAAAGACGAGAGCTTCAATGGGTACGAAAAACAGCGCGGCTGAGGACGCCAGGTCAGGACGCAAGCATGGACGCAATCAGCATGCGGATAAGGACGCGGACACAACCCGCGCGCTCAATCCTCCTTCGCGCGACTGGCATTCGCCTCGTCGATCAAACGCGACATTTCGACGGCGCGTTCGATGGTCTTGTCGTAGTGGAAATGCAGCGTCGGCACGGTATGGATATGCAGGCGCTTGAACAGCTGATTGTGCAGATGGCCGGCAGCATGCTGGAGCGCTTCCAGCGTCTGCTGCGGGTCGCCGGTCAGCGTCGTGAAGTAGACCTTCGCGTGCGCATAGTCCGGCGTCAGTTCGACGCTTTGAATCGTGACGAGACCGATGCGCGGGTCCTTGACCTCGCGCAGCAGCTCGGACAGATCGCGCTGGATCTGATCGGCGATCTGCACGTTGCGATTGGGAGAAGTACGTTTTTTAGGCATGGTGAATGGGTGATCCGTTCTGGCGGATAGCAAAGGTTGTTCGCGCGGGCCGCGGTTTTTTCCAGGCGGCGATGAAGCGGCTGGGACAACCGCCACGACCGCTGCGGGCGCGAAACGGCAGGGCCAAAAACAACGGGCGGAGCGGGCGTTGAAGCCCGCTCCGCCCCTTTAGCCGTGCCGCGTGAATTACAGCGTACGCGCGACTTCGGTAACCTCGAAGACTTCGAACTGATCGCCTTCGACGATATCGTTGAAGTTCTTGATCGACATACCGCACTCGAAGCCCTGACGGACTTCCTTCACGTCGTCCTTGAAGCGCTTGAGCGAATCGAGCTCGCCCGTAAAGATGACGACGTTGTTGCGCAGCACGCGCACCGACGACGAGCGCTTGACGAAACCGTCCGTGACCATACAGCCGGCCACCGCGCCGATCTTCGGTACCTTGAAGACCTGACGCACTTCGACCGTACCCGTCACGATCTCGCGCTTCTCCGGTGCCAGCATGCCCGACATCGCGGCCTTCACTTCATCCACTGCGTCATAGATGATGTTGTAGTAGCGAATATCGACGCCGTTGGCTTCCGCCAGCTTGCGAGCCTGTGCATCCGCACGGGTGTTGAAGCCGATGATGACCGCCTTCGAAGCCGTTGCCAGGTTGACGTCCGACTCGCTGATGCCACCCACGGCGCCGTGCACGATCTGCACGCGCACTTCGTCGGTGGACAGCTTGAGCAGCGACTGCACCAAAGCTTCCTGCGAACCTTGCACGTCGGCCTTGACGATGAGCGGCATGTACTGCACTTCGCCTTCGCCCATCTGCTCCAGCATGTTCTCGAGCTTCGCGGCCTGTTGCTTGGCCAGCTTGACGTCGCGGAACTTGCCTTGACGGAACAGCGCGACTTCACGCGCCTTGCGGTCGTCCGGCATGACGATCATTTCTTCGCCAGCCTGGGGCACTTCCGACAGACCCTGGATCTCGACCGGGATCGACGGGCCAGCGGACTTGGTCGGCTTGCCGGTTTCGTCGAGCATGGCTCGCACGCGACCGTAGGCGCTGCCTGCCAGCACCACGTCGCCGCGGTTCAGCGTACCGGACTGGACGAGGATCGTTGCAACCGGACCCTTACCCTTGTCGAGCTTCGCTTCGATGACGAGACCCTTGGCCGGTGCTTCGACCGGCGCCTTCAGTTCCAGCACTTCGGCTTGCAGCAGCACGTTTTCCAGCAGATCGTCGATACCCGCACCGGTCTTGGCCGACACCGGCACGAACGGCGAATCGCCACCGTATTCTTCCGGCACGACGCCTTCGGTGACCAGTTCCTGCTTGACGCGCTCCAGATTCGCTTCCGGCTTGTCGATCTTGTTGATCGCGACGACGAGCGGCACGCCGCCTGCCCTCGCGTGGGCGATCGCTTCCTTCGTTTGCGGCATCACGCCGTCGTCGGCTGCGACCACCAGAATCACGATGTCGGTTGCCTTCGCACCACGGGCACGCATGGCCGTAAAGGCTTCGTGACCTGGCGTGTCGAGGAACGTGACGACGCCGCGCGGCGTTTCGACGTGATAGGCGCCGATGTGCTGCGTAATCCCGCCTGCTTCACCCGCTGCAACCTTGGCGCGGCGGATGTAGTCGAGCAGCGACGTCTTGCCGTGGTCGACGTGGCCCATGACCGTAACGACCGGCGGACGCGGCAGTGCTTCCGCGTCGGAAACTTCGCCTTCGACCAGCATGGCTTCCGGATCGTCCAGCTTGGCCGCAACCGCGTGATGGCCCAGCTCCTCGACGATGATCATCGCCGTTTCCTGGTCCAGCATCTGGTTGATCGTGACCATCTGGCCGAGCTTCATCATCGACTTGATGACTTCCGATGCCTTCACCGCCATCTTGTGCGCCAGATCGGCGACCGTGATGGTTTCCGGCACGTGCACTTCACGCACGATCGGTTCGGTCGGCGCCTGGAACGTGGTGCTCTGATCCTGATGCTTGCCGCGACCCTTCGGGCCGCCGCGCCAGCCGCGATCGACACCGCCGCTCGTATCGCCGCGCGTCTTGATGCCGCGGCGCTTCGCTGCGTCGTCCTGCCAGCCGCCCTTGCCGGCGCCCGGCTTCTTCTTGTCGCCAGCCGACGGTGCGGCCGGAGCAGCCGGAGCTGCGGCAGCCGGCTTCTTGGCTGCCGGACGCGCCGGGGCTTCGCCTGCCGGACGCGCCGGCTTGTGCAGCGTGCCCTTGGCTTCCGCGGCCTTGGCCGGCTCAGCGGGCTTCGGTGCCGGTTCCGGCGCCTTGACCTGCGCCTTGCGCGGCGTGTTCATCATTTCGCGAATCGCACGCGCTTCGGCTTCCGCCGCCGCACGGCGCTTGCTGATTTCTTCCTGCTCGGCGCGCGTCTTTTCAGCGGCCTGACGCGCTGCGTCTTCCGCTTTCTTCGCTGCTTCGCGTTGAGCGGCGCGCTCTGCCGCGGCGCGCTCGTCGTCCTGCTCAGCCGCCGGCTCGGCGGCCTTGGCAGCGGCCGGCTCAGCCTTCGCGGCGGCCGGCTGGGCAGCGGCTTGCGGCGCTTGAGCCTTCTCGCGAGCAGCCGCTTCGGCCGCAGCCGCCGCGCGCTTCTTCGCCGCCTCTTCTTCCGCACGGCGGCGCTCGGCTTCGGCAGCCTGCTCGCGCGCCTGACGCTCGGCCTCTTCGCGTTCGAGTTGTTCCTGACGCGCCTTCAGCTCCTGAGCCTGCTTTTCGAGCAGCTCGGCTTCGTGACGAGCTTCCTCTTCACGACGCTGGAGTTCGAGGTCGTCCACGTCGGCTTCGGCCACATGATTCGATGCTTCCGCGCCTTCGGCGGCGGATTCGTCGCGGCGGACGAAGGTGCGCTTCTTGCGCACTTCGACCTGAATGGTGCGAGCTTTACCCGTCGCGTCGGACTGCTTGATCTCCGACGTATGCCGGCGCGTCAGCGTGATCTTGCGCTTGTCGGCATCGTTGGAGCCGTGCGACTTGCGCAAGTGGTCGAGCAGACGCGCCTTGTCCGCCTCGGACAGGTTGTCGTCTTCGCTCGCTTTCTGGACGCCCGCTGCCTGCAGCTGCTCGAGCAGCACGCCTGCAGGCATTTTCAGTTCCGCGGCAAATTGGGCTACGTTGTTACTCGCCATTCATTCCTCTTAATGCAAGGACCGATTCCTTGCGGTTAGCATCGGGTCATGCGGCCTGACGGCCGCGTTCAATTTAGTGCGCCATGGTCATTTCTCACTGGAACCAGTGTTCACGTGCTTTCATGATCAACGCCTTAGCGGCATCCTCTTCCATTCCGGTCATCTCGACCAGTTCATCCACAGCCAGCTCGGCGAGTTCGTCGCGCGTCTGGATCTGATGTTCGGCAAGCTTGGCGAGCAGGTCGGCGTCCATGCCTTCCAGGCTCTTCAGGTCGAGTGCCACATTTTCGACCTTTTCTTCATTCGCGATCGCCTGCGTCAGCAACGCGTCGCGCGAGCGATTACGCAGTTCATGAACGGTGTCTTCGTCGAATGCTTCGATTTCGAGCATCTCGTTGAGCGGCACATAAGCGATCTCTTCGAGGCTCGTGAAGCCTTCGTCGATCAGGATGTCGGCGACTTCCTCGTCGACATCGAGACGCGCCATGAACAGGTCGCGCAGTACGCCGCGTTCCTGATTCTGCTTCTGCGCAGATTCGTCCGGCGTCATGATGTTGATCTGCCAGCCGGTGAGTTCGCTGGCAAGACGCACGTTCTGGCCGCTGCGGCCGATCGCGACCGCCAGTTCGTTTTCGTCTACGACGACGTCCATCGAATGCTTTTCTTCGTCGACGACGATCGACTGGACGGCTGCCGGCGCGAGCGCGCCGATCACAAACTGGGCGGGATCTTCCGACCATAGCACGATGTCGACGTTTTCGCCACCGAGCTCGTTACGCACGGCCTGCACGCGCGAACCGCGAATGCCGACGCAAGTGCCGATCGGATCGATGCGCTTGTCGTAAGCGACCACGCCGATCTTGGCGCGCACGCCCGGATCGCGCGCCGCCGCCTTGATTTCCAGCAGGCCCTGTTCGATTTCCGGCACTTCCATTTCGAACAGCTTCATCAGGAATTCAGGCGCCGTACGCGACAGTTCGATCTGCGGACCACGCGCGGTGCGATCGACCTTGGCGATATAGGCGCGCACGCGGTCGCCCACGCGCAGGTTTTCCTTCGGAATCAGCTGGTCGCGGCGCAGCAGCGCTTCGACACGGCCGGTTTCGACGATGAAGTTACCCTTGTCCAGGCGCTTGACCGAGCCGGTCATGATGCTTTCGCCGCGCTCGAGGAAGTCGTTCAGGATCTGCTCGCGCTCGGCGTCACGCACCTTCTGCAGGATCACCTGCTTGGCGGCCTGCGCGCCGATGCGGCCGAATTCGATCGACGGCACCGGTTCCTCGATGAATTCGTCGAGCTGGATTTCGGGCTTCTGTTCACGTGCTTCGAACAGCAGAATTTCCTGATCCGGCTCCTGCAAACCGGCTTCGTCCGGCACCACGCGCCAACGGCGAAACGTTTCGTGTTCGCCGCTTTCACGGTCGATCTGGACGCGGATGTCCGCGTCTTCTTCGAAGAGTTTCTTGGAGGCCGAAGCGAGGGCCGCCTCGAGCGCGGCAAATACCACGTCTTTGTCGACGTTCTTCTCGCGTGCCAGCGCATCCACCAGCATCAACACTTCGCGACTCATTGTTTGCGGCTCCTAAAGTCAACTTTCGGAACGAGGCGTGCTTTATCCATGTCCGCGAGCGTGAAATCAAGCATCGCGGCGCCTTCCTTCCCTTCAAATTCCAGACCGATCGTCTCGCCTTGCGGGGCATGCAGAATGCCCCGGTACGATTTCCGTCCGTCCAATGGCTTTTTCAATGTGATAACCACTTCGCTGCCCGCGAAGCGTTCGAAATCCGCCAGTTTTTTCAGCGGGCGATCGAGACCCGGCGACGACACTTCAAGCCGCTCGTAATCGATATTTTCGACCGTCAGAACGTGCTGGAGCTGACGCGTGACTTTCTCGCAGTCTTCGATCGCGATGCCGGCCGGCTGGTCGATATAAATACACAACATGCCGCGCCCGGTGCGCTCGAGATCGACGAGCTCGTAGCCGAGTCCCACGACCGTGGTTTCAATCAGTTCCGTCAGTTGCACAGTGCCCTCTAAGATGTTCGCGCGGCGAGCGCCGCTTGTTTTGCAAACAATCCATGCGGGCCGCGCGCCAAGCCGGCGCACGTTCGTGCTACCCGAGATGCCGAACCACGATGAACTGAGCGGCAAAAAAAAATGGGCTAAACGCCCATCATCTTATTACCGGTGGTCGCACCTGAGCCGCACATGAAAAGCCGCACGCCCAGCGACTTCGCGATTGTAGCCATTTTTCGGGACAAACGCAAACCGCAGAACGCCGCGTGAAGCGCATTTCCGCTTGATTTTCATGGCAATCCTGCAACGCTATATCAACGATACGGCGACGGCTTCAGCCTTTTGCAAGCTGATTCGCACCATGCACCAACGGCGGCCAGCGAATCGGGCAAGAAACTCTGCCCCTACTTATGCGCACGCCACCGTTTTTATGCGCGACATAAAACCCGCAGTGCTTATCAATTGATTCTCACGGCAGCCTGACGCAATCGCCAAAGAACAAACGACCGCGCCGGCTGCCCTGCCAACTGCGACTACCGCTTAACGGCCCCGCGAGCGGCCGCGCGGCGCGCCGCCGCCACGATTGGCGCCGCCCGCGTTGGTGTTGCCGCCGCCAGCACGATTGGCGTTACCGCCGCGATTGCCGCCCGGCCCGCGGTTGCCGCCGCCCGGATTGGCGCTGTTGCCGCCGGCGCGCTTGCCGCCACCCGCGGCCCGATTGCCATTGCCCGACGGCGCACGATTGCCGTCGACGTCACGGCCGCCACGCGGGCCGCCCACGCCGCCGCCCGTCGGGCCGCTGAAGCCACCAGCGCCGCGGCCCGCACCGCGACTGCCGTAGCCGCCGCCGAAACCGGAGCCCGCGCCACCGCCACCGCCGCCACCGCCGCCGCCGAAGCCGCCGCCCGCCGCACCGCGCCGGCCCTGGCCACGAGGCTGCTGCTGGTCGAAACGGCCATGCGACATCAGCACCGGCTCGCGGCTGATGAAGCCCATCGACGTCTGCATCGGATCCGGCTGCTTGCGCTCGGGCGCGGCATTGCGGCCACCCCGTTCTTCAGTGGGCGCCTTCAGACCGACCGAGGCCATCAACGCGCGCACCTGATTGTCTTCGAGTTCTTCGTAGCGGCCGCGCTTCAAGCCCTTCGGCAGCGAAATCGGGCCGTGTCGCGTACGGATCAGACGGCTGACCATCAGGCCGGCCGCTTCGAACATGCGGCGCACTTCGCGGTTACGCCCTTCGGCGAGCGCGACGTGATACCAATGGTTGGTGCCCTCGCCACCACCGTCACGAATACGCAGGAAGTTCGCCGGGCCGTCTTCCAGCTCGACGCCGTGCAACAGCTTCTGACGCATCCCTTCAGCCAGCTCGCCGACCACGCGCACCGCATATTCACGCTCGACGCTATAACGCGGATGCATGAACCGGTTTGCCAGATCGCCCGAGGTGGTCAGCATCAGCAGACCTTCGGTGTTGAAGTCGAGGCGGCCGACCGCGAGCCACTTGGCGGTCTTCATGGGCGGCAGCTTGTCGAACACGGACGGACGGCCCTCCGGATCGGCGTGGCTGACGATTTCGCCCGTCGGTTTGTGATACAGCAGCACGCGCGGCGGCTTGTTGGCCAGCTTGCGCTTGACCGGCTTGCCGTTGATGCGGACCTGGTCGGTCGGCATGATGCGCTGGCCGATGTGCGCAGGTTCGCCGTTCACCGATACCCGGCCGGCCACGATCAGCTCTTCCATGTCGCGGCGCGAGCCCATGCCGGCTTCGGCCAGCACCTTGTGCAGCTTCGGCGCGTCGTCGTCCGGCGACAGCACGCGCTTGGGCGCAGCCGGCTTGCCACGGCGCAGCATCGGGGCGCGCACGCCGCCAGTGGCGTTGTTGTCCGCATCGAAAGCAGGCGACGTGACATACGAAAACAGATCGTCCTGACTGGCTTCAGTCGCCGCTGCCGGCGCCTCGCCGCCGCGGCGGTTCTGACGCTGACCGCCTTCGCGCGGCTGACGCTCGCGAGGTCCGCCTTCGCGAGGTCCGCCTTCGCGGGGCGCGCCGTCACGCTGACCGCCTTCGCGCTTCGCGCCGCCCGCGTTGCGGCGCGGCCCCTGGCCCTTGGCGCCCGCATCCTTGCGCGGCATACGCACTTGCGCGACGACTTCGCCGTCCGGCGGTGCCTCGGTGACGACCGGCGCGCCTTCGGCGCCCTTCGTCTTCGCTCCGGCGCGGCGCCGCGCAATCAGGCTGCGCGGCCCGCGACGCAGGCCACGGCGCGGACGGTCTTCACCGTCTGCTTCCGTGGTCTGCGCCGGGCGCTCGCCCTCGCCTGCTGACGCTTGCGTGGTGCGCGCTTCGTCAGCGCGCGCCGACGGCACGGCGCGCTCGGATTCGGACGAATCGGTGTCGTGGGTATGTGTCAAAACAACCTCAAAATGTCAGGTCGCGCGCGCCCGTTGCGGGCGCGGCAAAAAAGTTCGGTTACGTCAGGCGCTGCGCGACTCGGGTTCGTCGTCGGTCAGGACACCTGCGTCCTGTGCAGCATCGCGGCGATCCTCTGGATCGCCGTGCGCCGCCGTGGTCGGGTTCGGCTCGGTGGTGTGCTCCGTTTCGCGGAGTACGCCCGAGCCGTGCGCGGGTATTGCCGGATCGGCCTGGGAGACCGAATCGTGATTCAGTGCAGGCTCGGCGGCGCCGGCCTGCGGTTCAACGTGTGCAGCTTCAGCATGCTCTTGCGTGGCCGGAATGGCAGCGGCGTCCTGATGCGGCTCGGACGCCGGCGCGGCATCCGCAGCGCTATCGGCCGGCTCGCCACGCTGCGGCTGATCGTGCAGCGCTTGATGCTCTTTAGCAGGTTCCGCTCCCGCTTGTTCGACGTCGGCGCCATCGGCGTGACTCGCCGGGTCTGCGGATTCAGAGTCTGCGGATTCAGTATGCAGCGTCTTGCCCGCTGCTGCTTGTGGGGCGCTCTGTTCCGCGTCGCTCCCAGTCGCGCCGAAGGATTCAGCCGCAACCGGATCAGCTTCGACCGCGGCAGTTTCCGCATCCGCTTCGGGCTCAACCGCCTCGCCCGAGGCCAGCGCCTGCGCGGCTTCAGCGTCGGCGAACTCGATCGCGTGCTGCCCGAGCAGATCCGCATTCAGCTGCGCCGACGGATCGGCAAGCGGCGGCAATTCGTCGAGCGCCTTCAAACCCAGGTCGTCGAGAAACTGCCGCGTGGTCGCGTACAGCGCCGGACGGCCCGGAACATCACGATGGCCGATCACTTCGATCCAGCCCCGATCCTCGAGCTGCTTGACGACCTGCGTATTCACTGTGACGCCGCGAATCTCTTCGATATCGCCGCGTGTGACCGGTTGCCGATACGCGATGATCGCGAGCGTTTCGAGCACCGCGCGCGAATATTTCGGCGGTTTCTCGGGATGCAGACGATCCAGGTACGAACGCATCGCGGGCTTGCTTTGAAACCGCCAGCCCGAAGCCAGCCCGACCAACTCCACACCGCGCCCAGACCAATCCTGCTTGAGGTCTTCGAGCAAAGTCCGAACGGCATCTGCCGACACGCCGTCGGCAAAGAGCTTGCGCAGTTCGCCGAGCTTTAACGGCTCCTGCGCGCAGATCAAAGCAGTCTCGAGGACGATCTTCGCCTCTTGGGTATTCATGCAGCCAGGTCGACCTTATGAGTTAGGGTCAAAGAACCGGATCAAACAGACGATGTGGAACTGAAGACGCGCTCGCCCGATTCTGATCGGTCATATTGATGGGAGCACGCACCGGGGGGAGGCGAAACAGGCAATCGAGCCAAACCCAGCCGGACGGAGCAGCGAAATTCCTGAAAGGAACCGCGTGACTGAGCGCCATATTACGCAAAAACAATCGGTGCGTAAAGACGAAATCCCGAACGAAATCCGCCGCGCATTTTCCGCGGATGTTCTGGCCCATCTGCTTCAGAGCAAAAGCGTACGAAATTCGACCTGAAACCCTCCTCTCCGGCCGGCTTCGCCTCCGCCATCGTTCAATGTGCGCCGTGCTGCGCGAGAAACCGCTTCAGACGCTCGACGCCCGTGTCCAGCCGCGCCGTGTCGCAGGCATAGCACCAGCGCACGAAACCCTCGCCCTGCGGGCCGAACGCGCTGCCGGGCGCCACACCCAGCCCCACTTCGCGCACCAGCGCCTTGCACAACTCGAGACTGCGCGAGGCCCCCGGCATCGAAAAAAACAGATACATCGCACCCGGCGGTGTCTTCAGGTCGACGCCCGGCACCGCGGACAGCGCCCGCACCAGATGATCGCGCGACGCCGCAAGATCGCGCACCAGCTCCTGCGTGAAGCGCTCGCCCTGCTGGACGGCCGCGATGCCCGCCTGCTGCACGAAAGCGGGCGCGCACGAGGTGTTGTATTCGACCAGTTTGCCCAGATCGTCCATCAGCGCGGCCGGCGCGACGATCCAGCCGAGCCGCCAGCCAGTCATCAGCCATGCCTTCGAGAACGAGTTCACGCAGATCACGCGTTCGTCGCGCGCGGCCAGATCGAGAAAGGACGGCGCAGTGCGTGACCGGGCGCCGCCGGCGCCGATGCCGGCATCCTCGTAATAAAGACGCTCGTAGACTTCGTCCGCGACAATCCAGATGCCGTGGCGCCGGCAATGCGCCAGCACGGCGCGCTGCTCGTCGCGGCTCATCACCCAGCCGGTCGGATTGTTCGGCGAGTTGACGAGCAGCATCTTCGTGTCCGGCGTGAGGGCGGCCAGCAATTGCTCGAGCTCGAGCTGCCAGCCGTGTTCGCCATAACCGAGCGCCACCGTTTCGACATGCGCGCCGAGAATCTTCGGGATCTCGACCAGGTTGGGCCACAACGGCGTCACCGCGACGACACGGTCGCCCGCGCCCACCACCAGCTGCGCGGCCAGCATCAGCGCATTGACGCCCGCGCTCGTCACCGCGACGTTATCGGACGAAGTCGGACCGTGCAGTTCGCTGACGTAGTCAGCGAGCGCGGCGCGCAACGGCGCGATGCCCAGGTTGTGCGTATAGAAGGTCGCGCCGGCGGCCAACGCAGCGCTGGCGGCGTCGCGGATGAAAGCCGGCGTCACCCGGTCGGACTCGCCGAACCAGAACGGCAGCACGTCGGCGACGCCGAAACCGGCGTTGGCGACTTCGCGTATCTGCGAAGGACGCAGTGCGCGCACGGCTTCGCGCGCGTTAGGGATGGATGGCACAGGCAGATCCGATTCGCTCATCGAGGCTTCCACACGAATGACAGGTCAAGGTCGAGGTTCAGGAAAGGCGACAGTTTAGCGCGATGCCTGTTTGCGAGGCGGCGAAGCCACCGGGCGAGCAGCCGCGGCGGCGCCCCCACGAGACGCCAAACGCGCACTCGCACCCATTGCGCATCACCCGCGCACCAAAGGACTTCAGCCCAGATCCTCAGCCCGCGCCGGCAATTGCCGGATCAGGCCCCACACCGTCTCCGCCGCCGGCGACAGCGACCGGTCGCGCCGCCGCACCAGTTCGACCGTGCGTTCGGCGCGCGGCACCAACGGCCGCGCCACCAGCGAGGCGTCCGCCGGCAAAGGCAAAGCCAGCCACGGCAGCACGCTCACGCCCACGCCCGCCTCGACCAGCCCAAAAACGGTCGCCGAATGCCCCAGCTCCTGCACCACCGTGGCGCTGACGCCGTGCTCGTTCATCACCGCGTCGATGATCGGCCGGCTGCCGGACGCATAGTCGAGCATGACGAGCCGCTCGCCCTCGAGATCCGTCCACGCCACCTGTTTCTGAGCCGCCAGCGGATGATCGTCGCGCGACACGACGCAGAACGAATCTGTCATTAGCGATTCGCTGACGAGGTCGTCGGCGGAAAACGGGCCGATGATGACGCCGAAATCGACTTCGCCCGATTTGACCTTGCGCACCACGTCGCTTTGCACGTCGTCGCGCAAACCCAGCGCAATGTACGGGAATTGCCGGCCGCACGACGCCACCACGCCGGGCATCAACCGGCAGGCCACCGTCGGGCTGGCCGCGACCACCACGCGGCCACGCCGCTGCTCGCCGATTTCGCGAATCTCGCGCAGCGCGCCGTCCAGATCGGTCAACAGACGCGACACGCTCGACACCAGGTTGCCGCCGACGTCAGTGAGCTGCACCTCGCGCGTGGTGCGGTCGATCAGCTTGAGGCCGATTTCGCCCTCCAGTTCGCGCACGCAGCGGCTGACCGCCGATTGCGTCAGGCCGATCTCATCGCCCGCGCGGCTGAAGCTCTGCAAACGGGCCACCTCGATGAAAACCCTGAGCTGACGCAGCGTCACATTCATTTGCTGGCCTCATCAATAACGTCATTTGATGCGCATTGTATGGCGAAATGCCGCGCAGGCGCCGTGCCGGATTACCTCGCTGCAATGCAGCAATGAGGCGCAAACGCACGCTGGCCGGGCTTGATTGCACAAGATTGGTGATTGTCCCGATTTGCGAGATGGGTTTTTTAGATTCTTATACGCCCCTAGCTAGCGCCCGCGCTGGCCCGCTGTTACGGGGCTTTCAGGCAGTCGGACTCAACTTGGCACACTTCCTGCATTTACATGCACACAGGGTCGGCGCCATGACTTCTGACTGCATAGCAGACCGTGGCAAGCCCGACCCCCCCTTGGCACTCGCCCATCGAGTGCATGGAGAGTGCGCGGCGCGGGGCAGCGCACCGGAGTTAGCTTCGCTGAGGTGAAACATGATGCTGTTCGACGATTTGAGAGACAACGAGTGGGCGCTGGTCGAGGCGTTGTTCTGTGCGGAGCCAGCACGGAGTGAACGGCGCGGTCGGCCACGCGTGGAAGCACGCGCGGTTGTCAACGCTGTGCTTTGGGTGCTGTCGACGGGCGAAGGCTGGTCCAAGCTGCCCGGCCGGTATCCGTCGCCGCCGACTTGCCGCCGCCGCTTCGACGAGTGGCAAGCCGATGGTACGCTCGCCGAAATAGTTAAGCGACTCGGCACGAGCGGCCGCGAAATTTCGCTGCGTGGGCGCATTGGCGCGACCGCCGCGAAACCGCCGGCACCGCCGAGCCGCGACCGTCTGCGTGGCGCGTTCTGGACCAATCCGGAATCGTGGCGCGCGCCGGTCAAGATGGCCTGACGCGAATTGTTTTGCCTCCGGGCGCCTGCGGGCGCCCGGCGTGTATCCGGGGCCGCCCGCGCGTTCACGCGCTTGGCCGGCCTGTCATGGGCACCGCTCCACGGCGCGCCCATCCTGGTCGTCCGCTTCAGCTTCCCCGAGTTTGCCGTCGCGCGGTTTCAGATAGGTGAAGCCGCACGAATGTTGCCGGTGAAACATCCATTTACTATTACTTACAGCGTGCTTTCGCTACTCGGCATACCGTATGTGTATGCAAACAGGCCTTGAGTCGATCGGCTTGACGGGAGCTCAGCATGAAACCAATGTCACTGCTTCTGTGCGGCATTGTCGTTTCATCAATGGCCGCACCGGCGCTCGCACAGCAGCGCCCGCAAGGCGGGAACTCGCGGACGGATCACACGGCCTCGGTTGACGCCTGGCAACAAAGCGCAACGCGCAACCGCGACTTCACGCCGCCGGCGCCGCGAGGCGATTTGCGCGGCGATATCGCAAGCAATGTCCGCGCACGGCCCGAACCGCCACGGGAAGATCCGCCGCGCCGCCGCTAGGTGCGGGCGTCTCGTGCGCCATACGCCGAAAGTTACAGTGCGCTGTAGTGCGAATTAAGCGATTGGGGGAACCACCCGGCGCTGAACCAGTCTGATTTAACGCCATTAGCACAGCGTGGCAGTAGTAATTCCGGTACGCCCGTATCCTTGCGATACGGGCTTTTTTTTCGCCAATTGTTTCGCTCAAACAGGGAAGGCCCGGGCCGCGCCCGCGAATCAGCAGAAAATAAACTTGCCGCCGGCCGCGTCGTGCAGCCGGGGAAATAACGCCAGTCCGCCGAGGGCCCTAAGGCCTGACTTCGAGAGCGGCTGCAGGCCGCGTTTCGGCTGTGGCGACGACGTAGTCGTTCATTCGCTGCGCAGACCAGCTCAGCAGGCGCTCACTGTGCTCGAGTCGTGCGAACTCGGCTCTGCCCCGCTCGGTCAGCACGGCAATATCGACGGGAGCATGAAAACCCGGTGCAGGCGCGACCGTGCGCTGCCGGACAGTGTCCATCAGGCCCAGCGCCCGGAGATATTGAAATACACCCGGCCGTCTGGCCCATGGGACCTGGCGATATTGCGCTCGCCGCAGCGCTTCAAGTACCGCTTCGTTGGAATACGTGGTCATCTCACTTCTTTCTTAAAGTGCAGCTATGACACATCTTTGCCCAACACGTCACCGCGCCACCAGTGATGCGCATAGCACCGCCCGTGACTGAAAGCCGGCTGTACGTAGGCGATGCCGCCAGCTCCCGCCAGGTTCTGCTTGGTCTCGTTTTCAGGACCCCCGTCGCGACGCATGATAGCGTTCTGTCCACAAGCCGACGATGCAACCGCTGCGGCGCGATAGCAAGCTGGTGGATTGTCCCGAAAGTCATACGTTACCCCATTTAAATTGATTCTATTCACTTTATTAGCGCTTTTTTTTGCAGCAATCGTGCTATGGAAACGCGTCCGCCGACACCTTGCCGTTTGCACGGTTGCCCTGTTCTGGCTGCTCGCCGCCGGCTGGCTAACCGCCCCGTTGCTCGAACTGGCGCAGCCGCATCGGCAGACGAACGCACCCGCGACGTTCGCGCCGCGCACGGCGATCATCATGCTGGGCGGCGGCACCGAGTACGACGATGAAGACGAACTGGTTCCGCCGCGCGACGTGCTTGCGCGCATCGCGGTCAGCGCCGACAACTACGCCGCCTGCAAGCGCACCGCGGCGACGTGCGCGGTGATCGTGAGCGGCGGCAACCCACAGCGGCATCGCGCGACCGAAGCCGATACCTACCTGCCCTACCTGCTGCGCAAACAGGTGCCGCGCGCGGATATCGTGCTGGAAAATCGCAGCCGCACAACGTACGAAAATGCGCGCAACGTATCGGCTATCGTCGAACGCACACGCTACGATTCGTTGATACTCGTTACCTCCGCGTATCAGATGCCTCGCGCATTGCTCGACTTCCATCGCTTTGGGCTCGCACCGCAACCATTGATTTCCAGTGCGCGGCGCGCACATCTCGGTCTACTACCGTGTTATGACAATCTTGTGAGTGCGGAAATTGCACTGCACGAACTGGTTGGGATTGCACAGTTTCACGTCTACCGTGCAATCGGATGGTTCTGAATTACCGCTGTAATGAAAAGCGCTTTATTTAGCGATACGAAGATTTTTAAACACGAGCAAGACACAGCAGCATGCTATACGGAATCTCGCGCCCGGTATTGGCTGTGGGCGGACCGTGGGCGGTGCGTAACAAGATGTAACCAATTGTCAACGCCGTTACAAACGTCCGCTGGAGCGGATATTGCTGGCTAGAATGCATTGTCTTTCCGATTGGACAGGCAAATACTCGGGTCCACAACCACTCTACGGAGGTAACATGAAGAAAGTGTCCCTGGCGATCCTGGTTTCCCTCAGCGCCGTAACGGGCGCGGCTTATGCGCAGGACAACGGCGTCATGATGAGCACCGATCCGGCCAAGGCCGCTGACGTCGAACAGCGTGCGCAAGATTTGCAAAACCGGCAGCAAGCAATGGAAAGCGCGCCGGCCATGCCGGCTGCCAAACATCACAAAGCTGCCCCGCATCATAAGAAGGCGGCCAAGGCCGAGGCCGCGAGTTCGTAAGCGTAGCTGACAGTGTCACCCGCGGCCTCGCCGCGAAGGTGAAAAGCCGAATCCGGCGCCGCCGGCTTCGGCTTTTTTGTTGTCTAATGGACTCGAGAAGGACCTGAGAACGTGCGATGCGTGGCGCGCCGGCCTGGGCTTCGTTAAAGAAGTGCTACCGGGTTCCACACGCGCCTGCGCGCAGCGGACGGTATGCTAAAGTCGCGCACCGACCGGAAGCCCAGCCGGAATCCCCCTAACCCGTGCGCACCTTGGTGCGGAGGACAGCATGAGCAACATCCAGCTAGATATCGAATGGACTGAAGCAGCATCCCGCAAAATCGAAAAACTGATGCCGCGCGGCGGTCAGGAAGCGTTCCTCGCGCTGCCGCCCGTCGAGTGCCTGCCGATGGAAGGCGACGTGCTGTTTCTCGGCCCGGACGGCAAGCAGCAACCGTTCATCGTCGCGGAGCGCCAATATCATCACGATGGCGACGCCGACTGGACCATCATCCTGATTCTCGACGTCCCGCAAGCGACGCACTAAAAGCAAACGGCGAGCGAAGCACAAGCCCAATCGGGCCACGCGGCTCGCTCGCCGTTACCGGGCGGTTCACATCGCGCTGAACCGCCTTTCATCCGCTTTGCATTCCGCTTCGCGCCTCGCTTCACATCCCGCTTCACATCCCACTTCACATTCCGCTTCACATCCCGCTTCACATCCCGCTTCACATCCCGCTTCACATCCCGCTTCGCGTCCCGCTCTGCATCCCGCGCTCACCTCGCTACGCACTCGCTACGCGATCTTCGACACGACGCGAATTTCCGCATGCTCGACCCAATCCGCCACAGCTTTCCTGTAAGCCTGAATATGCGCGGATCTGGCATGCGCGGCCAACGCCTCCTGACTTTCCCAGCGCTCGACAAACACGAACCGGCGCGGCTCCTCCACGTCGCGATGCAAGTCGTATTGAAGCGCGCCCTGCTCCTTGCGGGTCGGCCCGACGATGCCTTCAAGCGCTTCACGCAATTGCTCTTCATAGCCCGGTTTTGCCACCGAGATTGCGACCACCGCGATTTCCGCCATGCTTGACTCCGTTTCACGAAAAGCAGCAGCATACCCGCCACCCGGCAAACGTGCAGGCGGCCAGGACCGGCCACCCGCCAAACGTCTGAGCACCGTCCTTGCCTGGAGTTTGGCGGGCATCCGCTTACCGCCCTGATACGCTCGGCTTTATAAGGTTCGGCTTTATACGTTCGGTTTTATACGTTCGGTTTTATACGTTCGGCTTCATAGGTTCGGCTTCATAGGTTCGGCTTCATCCGCGCAATTCATGGGCCAGTCTCAGAGGCTCAGATGCCCGAGGCAAACGTCGGCGAATCACACGCAGACGCCTGCGGCGCCGTGTCGAACTCGCGTTCCGGCGGCCGGTTTGCCGCGAATCCACCGTTGCCCGCGTCTGTGATAACCCGCACATTCATGCGAAGTGCGAGCTGTTAGACTGGTTTTGACTAATCCGCCGGAGTCCAGCATGGCTGGTATCGCTCTCCGCGTTCCCGAGCCTTGCCTGCCTCCCCCTGCCGGCGCTTGGGCTTTGCATCTATCGCGCGCACAATCCGTTTGTGCGCCCCGTCACCCGCCGCTTGCTGCGATGTCCTTATGCCCGCTCTCATGTCCGCCCTTATGCCAACCGTCAGCGAATTGACCCTGAGCGGCCTGCTCCCACATCTGGTCCGGGACGAGTCCGGCTGGACCGCGACGTGGCGCGCGCTGACCTTGCACAGCGTGTTCCAGCCGGTGCTGTCGGTGACGCATCAATGCGTGGTCGGCTATGAGGGGCTGCTGCGCGCGTTCGATCCGGTCGGCTTGCCAGTGTCGCCGGAGGTACTGTTTTCCGGCACCCGTTCGGCCGCCGATGCACGCGAGCTCGACCGCATCGCGCGCTGCCTGCACGTGGCGAATTTCATGGAGCAAGGCATCGAGACCGGCTGGCTCTTCCTGAATACGCGCCCGCAGGTATTCGAAACCGGCTGGCCGCAACGCGCCTTCATCGACGAGCTTTCGGCGCACTTCGGCCTGCCGCAGGAGCGCATCGTGATCGAAGTGCTCGAACAGCCGGCCGACGACGAATCCGCCGTCGCGAGCATGCTCGCCGCTTCGCAGCCGCGCGACTTCCTGATCGCGATCGACGACTTCGGCACCGGCTTCTCGAACTTCGACCGCGTGTGGCGCTTCCGTCCCGACATCGTCAAGCTCGACCGCTCGCTGGTGGCGCGTGCCGGCAAGCGCGAGGGCGACGGCTCGATGATCAGCCACCTGATCGCGATGCTGCATCAGTCCGGCACGCTGGTGCTGGCCGAAGGCGTCGAAACCGACGAAGAACTGATGATCCTGATGCAGGCCGACGTCGATTTCGTGCAGGGTTTCTGGCTCGGCCAGCCGCAGGGCTCGGTGCAGGCCGCGTGTGCGAAGGTGCCCGCGCTGATCGAGTCGATGTGGAGCAAGTTCGCCGACTACGAACGCGCGCATGCTGGCCACCAGCGGCTCGGCTTCGAAGGTTTCGCCGAAGCGGTGCTGGCCGCCGCCGACACGTTCAAAGCGACCGGCGATCTGCAGCAGGCGGCGCAAAACGTCTGGCATTTGCACGAGGCGCGCCGGGTGTTCGTCACCGACAGTCAGGGAGAACAGACTCAGCCGTCGGTGACAGCGGCGGCGGTGCCGTCGCCGCCGCCGCGGCTCGCGCCGCTCTACGCCAACACGCGCAGCAACTGGTCGCGGCGGGCCTATTTCAAGCACGCTTTGGCCGCTCCGGGGCGCGTCGCAATGATGGGTCCGCACTATTCGCTGGCCGACGGCGAAGACTGCTACACCGCGGCGATCGCGTTCGACTGCGACGGTACCCACGTGCTATGTGTCGACTTCGTGCCGACACCCTCGCCCGCCCGCACGCGTTCCACGGGCCGGGGCGGCAAGCGCTGAGCGTTCGCCGTTCGCCGTTCGCCGTTCGCCGTTCGCCGTTCGCCGTTCGCCGTTCGCCGTTCGCCGTTCGCCAGGCCGTTTTATGCCGGCATGACCGCCCGCGCCAGCGGATTTTCCAGTTCCTTCAGTCGACCACCCGGCCGCGGCCGGATTTGATCTCGCTGCGCTTCGCCTTGCCGTCGAGGCGGCGCAGATTCGACGCGCGCGTCGGCCGGGTCGCGACGCGCGGCTTGCGCGTCACGCTGACGCTTTCGATCAGTTCGTCGAGCCGCGCGAGTGCCGCCGAGCGGTTCATCTCCTGGGTGCGATGCTCCTGCGCCTTGATGATCACGACGCCGTCGCGCGTGAGCCGATGGTCGGACAGCGCAAGCAGGCGCATTTTCAGCACCTCGGGCAGCGACGAAGCCTGGACGTCGAAACGCAGATGGATGGCGCTCGACACCTTGTTGACGTTCTGACCGCCCGCCCCTTGCGCGCGCACTGCGGTCAACTCGATTTCATTCGGCGGGATCGGGTAACGGGAGGTCATGACGCAATAAAGGGCTAGGAAATGCAAGTGTACACAGGGCGCTGCCGACTACCGACTACCATCGGCGACCCAACCGCTATCGGCCGCGCCCGCCGATGCGAAAAACTATTTGCGTGCGAACAATCTATTCATCGATACTGCCATTTTCCGCTTACAGCGTAAATTCATATGAAGCTCCGCCCGGGTTTTGTACTGGAACTGGCCGTCAACTTCCTGCTGCCGTGGCTCGCTTACCGGTTCGCGCTGCCTCATCTGGGCGAAACGGGCGCGCTGATCGCGTCCGCCGTGCCGCCGATTATCTGGAGCCTGATCGAGCTCGCGCGATTGCGCCGCGTCGACGCGCTGAGCGTGATAGTCGTGGCGGGCATCGTGCTGTCGGTCGCGGCGATGGCGCTGGGCGGCAGTCCACGCATGCTGTTGCTGCGTGAATCGCTGGTGTCTGGCGCGGTGGGCGTGGTGTTTCTGCTGTCCTTGCCGATGCGCCGCCCGCTGATCTTCTATCTTGCGCGCGCCACCGTCGCCCGTGAAATGGAGGGCGGCGCCGCCCGCTTCGAGGCATTGTGGCGCGAGCGCCCTGCTCTCGCCGCTTCGCTGTGGCTGATGACGCTGGTCTGGGGCGTCGGCCTGACCAGCGAAACGGCGCTGCGTGCGTGGATGGCCCTCACGTGGCCGATCGAGCGTTTCCTGGTGGTCTCGCCGTTCATCGGCTACGGCATCTACGGCGGCCTGACGCTGTGGACGGTGTGGTATCGCAAGACCATGCGCAGCCGGGCGGAGGCGCACGTGCAGCCGGGCGGTATCGCGAACTGAGCGGCACGCCGCCTTTATCGTCCTTAACACTGTCCTCACTGCGCGCCGTCCTCACTGCGCGCGCCATCTCCCATCTATGCGCCGCGCCACGCCTCGGCTATTCGTGCGGCCAGTCCCGAGTCGCGCTGTGTGGGCGTCGCGATGGCCTGCGCCAGCACGGCACGCGCGCCGACCACTTCGACCCGCTCGCGCGCGCGGGTAATCGCCGTATAAACCAGTTCGCGCGACAACACCCGGCTGAACACCGACGGCAGCATCAACACCGCGTGTTCGAACTCCGAGCCCTGCGACTTGTGAACCGTCAGCGCGAAGGCGGTGTCGTGCGGCGGGAGCGCCGCCGGCGAGACGGCGCGCAGACCGCCGTCGCCGGTGCGGAAGTACACCCGCAATGCGCCGCCGGCGCCCGGCAACGCAATTCCGATATCGCCGTTGAACAAACCGAGCGCGTAGTCGTTGCGCGTCACCATCACCGGCCGGCCGGCGAACCACTGTGCGCCGACCGCCAATGTCACGCCCGCCGCGCGCCGCACCTGCGCGGCCATCGACGCATTCACCTGATCGACGCCACGCGGCCCCGAACGGGTCGCGCACAGAATGCGAAAACGGTTCAGCGCATCGAAGAGCGGCAGCGGATCCGGCGTACCGGCTGCAAGCGCCGCGGCAAGCGCACCGGCATACGGCGCAAAGCCCGCGGCAAGACGCGCGACGGTGCGCTCGGCCAGCGTCGCCTGGGTGTCTTCGTGCAGCGCCGCGGCGCAGGGTTCAGCAGGATCGACGCGCAACACGTCGAGCGCCGCCTCGGCGGAGCCGTTGCGGATCGCGAGCGATAAGCGCCCGATCGGCGATTCGAGACCGAATCGGTAGTTGCGTTCGAGCCAGACCACGCTGTCAGCAAGCGGGCTCTGCGCGGGCAATGCCGTTGCTGGCGCCGGCGCGGAAGCGCTTGCGAACAGATCGTCGGGCGGCCCGCCGAAGACGCCTGCTTCGTCCGCGTAGGCGAACAGGTTGGGCGATGACGCATCGAAGCCGTCCGGCGCGCCGGCATGCGCGAAGAGGTCGTCGGGTCCCGCATCGAAACCGTTCGGCGCCCCCGGCAATGCCTGCGCGAGCCGCGCCGCCTCGGTACCGAGCGCGTCGGCGATCCGCTGCAGCCCTGTGCGCGTGAAAGCCGGCCGCGCGCTGAGTTCCGCGAACACCGCGCCGGCCTCGACGGCCGCCAGCTGGTCCTTGTCGCCGAGCATCACGAGACGCGTGCGCGGCGCAATAGCATCGAGCAGATGCGCCGCCATCGCGACGTCGATCATCGACGCCTCGTCGATCACGACCACGTCGTAAGGCAGCGGATTGTCTCGGTGATGCCGGAAGCGCCCGCCCGGCCCGGAACCCAGCAGCCGATGCAAGGTGTACGAGGTCTGCGGCAGCCGCGCGGCGAGTTCCGGCGGCAAATCGCCGGCGCGCGCGAGCAAGGCTTCCTGCATCCGCTGGGCTGCCTTGCCGGTCGGCGCAGCCAGCGCAATGCGCAGATCTGCGCGTGCATCCAGCAGGCAGGCCAGCACGCCGACCACGGTAGTGGTCTTGCCGGTGCCAGGACCGCCGCTGACGATCGTGAGCCGTCCGGACAAAGCCATTACCGCGGCGACACGCTGCCAGTCGATCGCGTCGTCCCGCGGCGGGCCGAAGTAGCGCAGCAGCCGATCGCGCAGGGTTTGCGCGGTGGTGGCCGCTTGCGCCTCGTCAACACTCGTACCCGCCCCAGCATGAGCGACCAGCGAGCGCGCAAGCCGCCGCTCGTAATCGTAGTAGCGCGCGAGATAAAGCCGACCTTGTCCATCGATCACCAGGGGCCGCAATGCCGCCGCGCTTTGCGAACCGTCGCTGGCCATCCCGCTGGCAAAGAGCGCCGCGCGCACCTCGGCGCTCGAGGCCTCGAAACGCCGCGCGAGCACTGGAAGCGGCACGCAAACGTGCCCTTCGGCAGTCGCACGGCTCGCGGCAAAAGCCGCACGCGCGGCCCACTTCGCCGCCTCTGCGGACGCGCCGCTACGCCGCGCCAGCGCACCGATTCGGCGGGCGAACCCTTCGGCGAGCACGGTGCTGAAATCGGCCGGCGCGGACGCGTTCACCTCGATATCGTCGAGCGCCGGCGGCGCAAGCGGCGTCTGGTCGAATGTGCTCATGCCGCACCTCCGATCATCGCCGCGTCGAGCAACGCGACCAGTTCGAATGCGGGCCGGCGCATGTGCACGCCGGCTGGCCCGTCGGCGTCGCGCCACTCCGGACGCACCCCGCGCACGAACAGATACAGATAGCCGCCGATGTGCGTGTCGTACGCGTAGTCGCGCACCCGCGTATTCAGATAGCGATGCAGCGCGACCGTATAAAGCAGCGCCTGCAAGTGATACGCGTGGCTCGCCATGGCCGCTTCGAGCGGCGCCGCGGCGTAGTCGGCGGCGGTGTCGCCCAGATGGTTCGACTTCCAGTCGACGATCCAGAAGCGTCCGTCGTGCTCGACGATCATGTCGATAAATCCTTTGACGAAACCGCGCAACACGCCCGGCTCCAATGCGACGTCGGGATATCCGTGCTCGATCAGCAACGCGCGCAATGCGGGAAAATCGAGCGACGGCGCTGCAAACAGAAACTCGAGTTCGTTCAGACGCCGCCGCGGATTCAGTTTCGCGAGCGCCATGCCGGGCAGCAGCTCGGTCGACACCACATCGGCGATCAGCTTATGCATCATCGCGGGCAAGCGTGCCGCGAGTTCCGGCACGGCCGGCGCCGGACGCTCGCGCAACGCACCCCGGATCGCGTCCGGCCACGTGTGCGGCGCGGTGAAATCCGCGAGTTCGAACATCCGGTGCAGACAGTCGCCCGCCGCCGCGCCGCGCGGAAACGCAAGAATGTCGTCCGCTGCGTAGGACGGCGCTTGCGGCGCTGCCAGTGGCGCAGGCGCGAGCGCGTCGGCAATCTCATCGTGGTCGGGCCGCACCTCTTCGGCCGGCGCCTGCATGTCTTCGACTTTGCTGCCGGCGGCGATCAGGCCACTGAAGCTCGCCATGCGCCACTGATCGCGCAGCGGCCGGCGACTGACGCGCGCCTGCATCCGCGCGCCGCGGTCCTGCATGCTTTCCAGCGGCACGCGGCGCTCGACCCTGGGCAAGGCTTGCAGCGCAATCGGGCCGCCGGCCAGCGCCTGCCACCGGGCGGACAAGGCTGCTTCGTCGGGCGGATCGGCAAGCCAGTCGTCGAAGCTGTGCCCGCTGCCGCCCACCAGCCAGTTCAGCACGCTGCGCCGCGACTCCTTGGTGGAGCGCGACGACACGTACGTGCCGGCGACCAGGTAGCAGCGATACACCGCGCGTGTCAGCGCCACATAGACGAGCCGCGCCCGCTCGGCCGCCTGTTCGCGCGCCGCGTAACGGGACGCGCGCTCGGCTTCGTCATCATCGCAGCCGTAGTGCAGCACCGCGTCGCCCGTTTCGTCGTGATACTCGCGCGCATCGGGCAAACCCGACGACGGCGGATCGCGCAGCGCGCCGTCGTTCAGAAACGGACAGAACACGACCGCATATTCGAGCCCTTTCGATTTGTGGACGGTGACGATCTGCACGAGGTTGCGATCCGACTCGAGCCGCAATTGCGCGTCTTCACCGCCGCCTTGCTCGCGTTGCGCGGCCAGCCAGCGCAACGTGGGCGCGATGCCCGGCTGCGTGGCGGCGCGCGCCTGCACGAGTTCGGCCAGATGATTCACGTTCGTCAGACGCCGCTCGCCGTCGGGTCCGGCAACCAGCCGCTGCGCGACCCGCAACTCGCGCATCAGCGTGCGCCACATCACTGCGAAGCCGCGCTCATGCCACAACGTGCGATAGCGCGAAAAGCGCTCGACCCAGCCCATTGCGTCGGCGGCGTGCGCGGGATCGCCGGCCGGTGCGGGCGCGTCGGCAACCTGCTCCAGATGCCACAGCGCGGCGGCGTCGAGGCCCAGCCAATCGGTGGCGAGCGCAGCGCGCAAGCGGCGCAGATCGCCTGGCGTATCGACAGCGGCGAGCACGCGCTCGATCTGCTCGGCGTCGAGCGTGGCGAACACCGAGGCCTGCGCCAGTTCCACACTGCCCACGCCCCATGCCGCCAGCACGCGTTTGATCAGACTGCCCTGCTTATGCGTTTGCACCAGCACCGCAATGTTGCCCGGCGCGAGCGGCGCGCCGCCGATCGTCACCGTGTCTTCGCGCGCGCCGCGCAGGAGCCGCACGATCTCGGCGGCGCATGCTTCGCTCGCCGCGCGCTGGGCCTCGCGTTTGGTCAACGCGGCGTCGCCTTGCGGCAAGGTCCAGATCCGGAAGTCGCCCGCGTTCGCCTCGGGATCGGACAGCGGCGGCCGGCGCCGCTCGCCCGCACGCACCGGCTGATAGCCGAGCCCGTCGAGCACGAATGCCTGCGGGTTAGCTTCGAACAGACGATTACAGGCCTCGACGATGGGCGCGGTCGAGCGCTGATTGACGGCCAGCGTGTAGCACGCCGAAGCCGCCGCGCGCGCCGCCAGATAGGTATGCAGGTCCGCCGCGCGAAAGCTGTAGATCGCCTGCTTCGGATCGCCGACCAGGAACAGCGGCCCGGCCGGCGCGAAGATGCGGCTGAAGATCGCGAACTGCAGCGGATCGGTGTCCTGAAACTCGTCGATCAGCGCCGCCGGATAGCGCGTGCGCAAAGCATCGGCAAGCCACGGATGCGCGGCCAGCGCGCGATACAGATTGGACAGCAGATCGTCGAACGACACCACGCGGCGCGTGCGCTTGCGCGCCACCAGTTCGGCGGGCGCGTAGTCGAGCCAGACCTGCACGAGTTCGAGCCAGCGCGCGCGTTGCGCGGCTTCGGCCGCGGCCACCGCCGCCGCCAGTTCGTCGGCATGCACGAAGAACGGATGCTCGGGCGGTTCGAACTTGACCTTGGTGGCCTTCTTCAACGCCGAAGCCGTCAGCTTCAATGCGGCGCGCGGCGGCGGCGCATGGGGATCGCCCTGCGCGAAGTGGTCGGCCCATGCCTGGATCGCGGCGCTGACGGCTTCCGGCTTGTGCGAGGTCTTGCTCAGACGGTCCTGCGCCTCGGCCAGCAAACTGACGATCGCGTCGCGCTGCGCGTGCCAGACCTCGCTGGCGGCGTCGAAACCCGCTTGCGGATCGGCAGCGCTTCCGTCTGCATCGACACTGCCCCAGCGCAATTGCGCGAGCGGCTTTTTCAGACGCCGCGCCAGTTGTGCGTCGAACGATGCGGGGCCGGCGCGCCTCGCCACCAGCCATGCGGCAAACGCGGGATGCGCATGCGCCACCGGTTCCACTTGCTCGCGCCAGAAGTCGGCGGCCATTTCGAAACGCAGTGCGGCGTCGTCGGCTTCCATCTCGAACGCGAACGGCATGGCGGCGGCGAACGGCGCTTCCTGCAAGGCGCGCTGACAGAACGCGTGGATGGTGTGAATCGCGGCCTGGTCGAAGGTGCGCAGCGCGCGGCGCACCCTCTTCAAGGCGTCCTCGCGCTCGATACCCCGCTCCGGCGCCAGGGTCGTCTCAAAGAGACGCTGGATGAACGGATCGCCGCCGTCGTCGTCGGCTTCGATGGCCCGGTGCAGTTCCACGAGCCGGCCGCGAATCCGCTCGTGCAATTCGGCGGTCGCCGCCTTCGTGAAGGTAACGACGAGGATCTGATCGGCGTTGAAGTTCTTTTCGAGCAGCAGCCGCACGTACAGCGCGCAGATGTTCCAGGTCTTGCCGGTTCCCGCCGACGCCTCGATCTGGTTGACGCCGTCGAGCGAACAGGCGAAAACGTCGAGTTCCCCGGCGGCCAGCGCGTCGTTCCGAAGCGCGCCGCTCATGATGCGCTCCGCAGATGCTGGACGAGCGGCTTGAAGACGATCGACGCGAGGCGCCCGAACGGTTCGTCGAGCGTGAGCGGCGTGCCGCGCAGCGCGATGCGCAAGGCCGGGTCGTCGGATTCGCCCCGCACACGGTCGTTGATCCACACGCCCTGGGCGGCGGAGTCGCTCTCGCTGACCTTGGCCCAGGCGCTCTTCGGGAAAAAGCGCAGCGGCAACCTGCGTCCCGCTCTGAACAAGGCGGCAAGCGGCGCCAGTTGATCGAGCGGCGCGGCCACCGGCGTGAACTCGAAACGCTCGCCGCTGCCATGCCAGACCGTGCGGCGCGGGCCTGAAGGCAACGCCGCGCAATAGACCAGATGCGCGAGCCATGCGGACAGGTAGTCGCGCGCGGTGGGTTTGGCGTAGCGGAAAATCACTTGTCCTGTTTCGGTCAGCAAATTCAAGGTGCCGTGCAGTTGCAACGGGATTTCGGCGGCATTGCGAAGCGCCGCATCATGCGGGCCGAAGAGCGTGTCCGCCATGTCGGCGCTGTCGGCACTGTCGGCACTATCGGGCCAGCGCGGCGCGATATCGAGCACGAACGGCAAGCGTTCGACACCTGAGGCCACTTCGCGGCGCACGCTGTCCGCGAGCTGGCGCAGCGCGCCCAGTTCCCGTGAGCGCCACACAGCGCCGGTCGCGCCGCCCGGCAACTCGGGACTCGCTTCGGCGACGCGGCGCACGCGTTCGAACCTGCCGTCATCGTCTTCGAGATCGCTGTCGAGCAGCACCGGCAATAGACGCTCGGCCAATGCGTCACGGCCCGCATAGTCGAGTTCGAAAGGCTCGGTGTCGAGCAATTCGCCCTGCGCCTCCGACAACACGATACCCAGCCGGTCGCGCAGCAAGGCGCGCGCCGGATGACGCCAGAAACGCACGAATTCGTCGAAGGCAACCGGCGCGGCGTCTTCGGCCGGCAAGGGTCGATCGAAGAACGGCGCAGCCGGAGAAGCTTGCGGCGCGGCCAGCAAACTCGCCAGTTCCGCACGATCGGTGTCGTAGGTGAAGAGCCCGCGCTGCGACGAAAAATAGTCCGATGCGAAGGCCTGCAACGGATGATCGACGATAAACGCATGCCGCGCGGCTTCGATCTCCGCGGGGCTCGCGTCCTCACCCGCCGAGCCCGCCGATACCTGCGCGAGATGATCGAGCAATTCGTCGACCAGCGCGGCCGGCGGCAACGGCGCATTGTCGCGGATGCTGCGGCCCGTATAGGCGATGAACAGACGGTCGCGCGCGGCCAGCAAAAGATCGAGGAACAGGTTGCGCTCGTCGTCGCGGCGTTGCCGGTCGCCGGCTTTGCCGAAGGCGGCCATCAGGTCGAACTCGTCGGCGCGCGCGAGACTCGGCAGCACGCCGTCGTCCATGCCGAGCAGACAGACGATGCGATACGGCAAGCCACGCAAACTGGTCAGCGACGAGAACGTGACGCTGCCCCAAGGCACGCCGCCGCGCGCCGGGTCGTCGAGCGCCTCGGTGAGCGCGCCGCGCACCACGGCGGCCGGCAGCGCCACGTCTTGCGCGCCGGCCTCCATCGCGTCGCCCATCTTGTCGATCGCGTCGCGCACGGCGGCCAGCGAATCGGCGAACTCGACCCCGCCGTCGAAACACTGCGCGAGCGTTTCGAGCAGCAGTTGCGTCCATTCGGCAGGCGTTTGTTCGACCGCGCAACGCTGCGCGAAAGTGTCGATATCGTCGACGAAACGCGACAGCCGGCCAAGCAGTTCGGCGTCCGAGCCGTCCGCGCCTTCAACCGGCAGCCACGCGTCGACCGGCTCGCCGCCGTCAGGCATCGCGTAGCCGAGGTACAAACGCGTCAGCGCGTCGGCAAAAGTGTGGCGCGCGACCGGCACGTGTTCGCCGACCGGCTCGACCGGCGCAAGCCCGCGCCGCGCGCCGGCTGCCGCAAGCCATTCCTGCGCGGCTTCGAGCGCGCTTGCGTCGATCCCGTAACGGGCCGCGATGGCATCCACCCGCAGCCATTCGATCAGATCGGGCGCACCGACGCTGCGCTCCGGCAACGCCAGCCAGTCGAGCAGCAAGCGCGCCACCGGATTCGCCTGCGAAGGCGGCAGACCCGTGATCCGATACGGAATGCGGCGCGTATCGCCGGCCGGCGCGGTGCCGAACACCGCATCGATCAGCGGCCCGGCCGCCGCAAGATCGGACACGGCGACCAGCACGTCGGACGGCCGCAGGTCGTCGAACTCGTCGAACCAGCCGAGCAGGCGGTCATGCAGCACTTCCAGCTGCCGCGACAGGCTGTGACACACGTGCACTTCGATACCGCGCTCGACGGGCAGCTCGTCGGTGTCCGTTTCCGCTCGCAGATCGAGAATGCCGTTCTGCACGGCGGCGAGCCAGCTCGGCGCGGGGTTTGCGGTGAAGTCGCCGGTCTCGCCGGACGCGGCGCTCTCCGTCAACTCGTGCAGCATGTGCAGTTGCGCCTGGGTCTGGCGGCCCCACTCCGCCAGCAACGGATGGCCGACTTCCTGATAGTCGAGCTGACCGGCGGCGTCGAGCGCTTCGACTCGCCCCGCACTGACGACGTCGAACCAGAACTCGCGGCACGGGTTCATCACGTACAGACGCACATCGACCCAGCGCGACAGTTCGCGCAGCAACGCGACGTGCAGCGGCGGCATGGTCGGCAGCGCGAACACGCTGACGGCTTCGGGCCACTGCGCGTTTGAGATCGCTTCGAGATCGAGCGTGCCGATCTCGTCGAGAAAGCGATAGGCGGGCGGCAATGCGGCCGCGGGCGTTTGCGCGTCGCCCGCCACCTCGGCGAGCACCGCACGCCACAGCGCGGCTTGCCAGCGCTCGTCTTCGCGTGCCGCTTCGCTCGCGCCAATCAGACGCGGGCCGGTGTCGTCCGCGGCGCCGCTGGCGAAGATCGAACCGCCCTTCTGCCATTGCAGCAGCCACTCCGGGCGATAGGTCAGATAGTGGTCCAGCACGGTGGCCACGCGCCGCGCCAGTTCGTAGCGCATCGACGCATCGGCCGCATCGAGATACGTGCGAAGGCGCGGCGATGCGTTCCACGGCAGCGCGGCGTCTTCATCCCCCAGCAGCCGGTAGCAACGCCATACGAGCCGGTCCGGTGCGAACGGCGAATGCTTCGGCACCTCGATCACGCCGCCGATCTGCGTCCACAGCCATTGCGCGAGGTAACCAAAATTTACATTTGCGCAGATCCCCTGGCGAGCCGCGATATCGAGTTCGAGCCGGCGCCGCACCGCCGCGCTCGGAACGATGACGGGCTGCGCGGCCCAGGGATCGGACGGCGCTTGCGCCAGGTCGTCGAGCAACGCGCCGACAAGGGTTTCGTAGCGGTTCGAGTAGAAGAGCTGGAGCATGGAGTCGGGGTAAGCGCGCGGCGCGAACGGAACAGTCGGGCCGCAACAGACATTGA
Source organism: Paraburkholderia sp. FW306-2-2C-D06C (assembly GCF_058781505.1). Taxonomy (NCBI): domain Bacteria; kingdom Pseudomonadati; phylum Pseudomonadota; class Betaproteobacteria; order Burkholderiales; family Burkholderiaceae; genus Paraburkholderia; species Paraburkholderia sp. FW306-2-2C-D06C. The sequence continues at coordinate 158,254 of NZ_JBYSWU010000009.1, forward strand.
GGCGACAGCATAACAAACGCGCTACCAGGGCATAACCCGGCCAAACGGACGAGGTCGGAACGCCGACAAAATCAGTTAGACTCGACGGCAGTTTGGGTCTGTCCCTTCAACCGCTGTTTTCTCTGTGAATGGAATCCTGGCAGTCGATGCGCTATTCGGTCGAGATAAAAAAATTCCTCTATAGCCAGTACTTTTATGGCGGCCTGCGCATCGCAGTCGGCGTGTCGTTACCGGCTGTACTGTGCCTGATCGTATTTCACGATCGCGAGCTTGGCTTCACGATCGCGACCGGCGCGCTCGGCGCGTGCGTGGTCGATATGCCGGGACCGCTCAAGTACAAGCACAACGAAATGCTGGCGTGCAGCGTGATCGGCTTCCTGTCCGCACTCGCCACCGGCCTCGCCACGGTCAACTCGGTGGCGCTGTGGTGCACGGTCGTACCGCTGACTTTCGTGCTGTCGCTGATCGTCGTGTATGGCAACCGCTGGCCGCAGATCAGCTTCGCCACGCTGTTCATGATGATCATGACGCTCGAGGAGCATTTCACGCCGATGCAGGCGCTCGTCAATGCGTCGTGGATTCTGGCGGGCGGCCTCTGGTACACCTACTGGTCGACCCTCGTGAGCCGCTGGATGATGCATCGCATCGAACAGCAGGCGCTCGCCGAAAGCGTGTTTGCATGCGCGGACTATCTGCTCGCGCGCGCGGCGTTCTACGATCTCGATAACGATCTCGACGAGTGTTATCGCAATCTGGTCGACAAGCAGATCGCCGCGGTCGATCGCCAGGAGGCCGCGCGCGACATCGTGCTGCGCAACCTGCCGAAGCTGAAAACCGGCCGGCTCGAACCGCGCCGCGCGATGCTGTTCAATCTGTTCATCAACACCGTCGATCTGCATGAGCTGTTTGTCGGCACGCATACCGACTACCCGCTGGTGCGCAATACGTTCGGCGGTTCCGATCTGCTGGTGTTCTATCGCGATCTGATTCGCAAATCCGCGGCCGATCTCGAAGAAATCGGGCTCGCGGTGCTGCAAAACCAGGCACCGCGCACACGCGTGAATGTGAAAGCCGAATTGCGCGCCATCGAGTTCGAGATCGAACTGATGCGCAAGCAGGATCTGCCGTCCAGAAACCCCGAGGCCTACTCGGCGGTGTCGGCCACTTTCCGGCGCATCTGGAGCGCGACGCGGCTGATCGACAAGATGCGCAAGAGCCTGTCGAGCGACGCCCGCGTCACCGAAACCGAACTGCGCCTCGACCAGGCGCTTTCGCGCTTCGTATCGAGCCGCCGCGTGCCGTTCGGGCAGATATTCTCGAATCTGACGATGGCCTCGCCGAGCTTCCGTCACGCGCTGCGGGTGACGATTGCGGTGGCGGTCGGCTTCTGGCTCGGCCGCCTGCTGCCGCTCACCAATGCCTACTGGATCGTGATGACCACCGTCATCATTCTGAAGCCCGGCTATTCGCTGACCAAGCAGCGCAACGGGCAGCGGATCGTCGGCACGCTGATCGGCTGCGCGGCCAGCATCGGGCTGATGGTGTTCGTCAAGGAACCGCACATCCTGCTGGTGGTGATGTTTGCGTCGATGGTGATGAGCTACAGCCTGCTGCTGTTCAATTACACCGCGAGCGTAGTGTTCACGTCGTCGTATGTGTTGCTGATGTTCCATCTGCTCGCGCCGGGCAGCATGCGCATCATCGGCGAACGGGCCATCGATACGGTGGTGGGCTGCGCGATCGCGATTGCGGCGAGCCATCTGTTCCCGTACTGGGAATACCGGTTGATGGGCAAGCTCGTCAACAACATGATCAACGCGACCCGCCAGTATCTGGAAGCCAGCTGGTGGTGGAGCGGCAAACCAGCCGCTGCGGTTGCGGCGACCGTGACCGAAGCCGGCGCGCGTGCGCCGGCCGCGGCAATGGCGGACCCGGCGATCGGGTTCGGCACGCCGGCACTTGCGGTTGCCGGTGCGAATGCCGGTGCGAATGCTGGTGCGAATGCAGGTGCGGTTAGTGGCGCTGGTGATGGCGGAGGTACGAATCCGGGCGCCACTGCCGTCAGCGCCACCCCGGCCAAACCAGCCGCTGCCGCGTCTCCTGCCGCCGCAGCCGCCGCTACCGCACTCGATCGAGACTATCGCTACCGGCTCGCGCGCAAGAACGTTCACGTGGCGTTTGCCAATCTCGGCCAAGCGTTCCAGCGCATGATGCTGGAACCCAAGTCGGCGCAGAAGTTCGTGCCGGAACTGAACGGCTTGCTGGTGCGCAGCCACGTGCTCGCCTCACAGATCACGGTGGCGGCGCCCTTGCTGCGCACCTCGGCGCAACAACCGGAAGGCGTCTCGCTGCAGCCGCTGCAACGCGCGCTGAGCACCGTCCGCGATAATCTGACCGAAGCCGAGGCAGGCAACGCGCCGCCCGCCGATCAGGGCGAGCAGATCAGGCAGTTGACGCGTGAGCTGGATGCGATGGTGGTCGAAGCGGAGAAATCGCCGGGCTATTCGGCGGACGCCGTGCACGATCTTAAATTGCTGGCGCATCAATGCAAGCAGATGCTGGCGGCGTCCGCGCTGATTCGCAAGGATGCGAGCGTGATTCGCCTGCCGGAGGAGTGAAACCTCCGAATACCACGACGTGCCACGGCGAAACACGCCGCGGCACAATGCGCCGCCCTTCAGCGCGTTATTGCGAAGCGCCGCTCGCCGCTTTGGCTGCGGCCGCGGCCGCGCCAGACACAATCGAAGGCGCCGGCGCGTTCTGACGGTCGAAATCGCGCTTTTCGGTGATGGCGTTATAGAAGAGCGTGGCGATCACCAGCAACACCGCGACCACGATAAAAACAGCAATGCCGAGAGTCGGGTTCTTCTTGCGCAGTGGCTTGTTCATGAGGCGGGCTCGGTTCGCGAGTCAGTCGCGGATGATGTCTGGGAAGGCGGCATTCTACGCCCACTGAGCTTGCACAAGGCTTGCAGCCAGCACGCAAGCTCAGCAGACGTCTCCCAGGAATAGCGCTACCTACAAGTTTCCTGTTGCTCCGCTATAAATCATAGTAGGCGGGGGTCACGCTTTTTCGCACCGGCGCTTCACGCGCCCGGCCCGTGCATAACACCCGCTACGGAGGCGCACTGTGTTTGACCGGACTCTTGCTCGCACCTTGTTCCACGCTGCCGTGATAGCTGTGTTTATCTCTTGCTATCCTTGCCTGCAGCCGACGGCGAACGCCGCGGGCGCGGCTCCGATGCCTGCGAAAGAAAAGCGGGTTTCATCGGCCAACGCTTCAGCACCGGTCGACTTCCCGACCATCGTAGAGCGATACGGACCCGCTGTCGTGAATATCAGCGCGACTGCCCCGGAGCAGCAATCGTCGCTGACGGCCCTCCCGGCAATCGATGCTGACGATCCCCTTCTAGCGTTCGTCAAGCGCATGGTGCCGCGCTCGCAGACATCTCAGGACAGTTCGCCACGCGTCATCACCGGTACCGGCTCCGGTTTCATTGTTAGCCCCGACGGCCTCATTCTGACTACCGCTCATGTGGTGGATCAAGCCGCCGAACTAACGGTCAGACTGACCGATCGACGCGAATTCAAAGCGAAGGTCCTGGCGGTCGACACTCAGAGCGACGTCGCGGTGATTCAGGTCGATGCCACGAAGCTTCCGACCGTCAAACTTGGGGACTCATCGCGGGTACGCGTCGGTGAACCGGTTCTGACGATCGGGTCGCCCGACAGCTTCGAGAATACCGTTACCGCCGGCATTGTCAGCGCCACCTCCCGCACGCTCCCGGACGGAAGCAGTTTGCCGTTTTTTCAAACCGATGTCTCCGCCAACCCGGACAATTCGGGTGGCCCACTGTTCAACCGTGCAGGCGAGGTGATCGGCATCGACGTGCAGATTTATGCGGACTCGGACAGGACCCCCAGCCTGACCTTCGCCATCCCGATCAACCTGGCGGCCAAGGTGCGATCGCAGGTGCTAGCCCTGCGCGCGACATCTCCGGGCGGCCTTGGCGTGGAGGTACAGGACGTCGGTCCCGGGTTGGCGGTGGCCTTTGGCCTGCCGCGACCGGCAGGTGCGCTGGTCAATTCCGTCGCGCCCGGCACACCGGCCGCCTCGAGCGGCCTCAAGCCGGGTGACGTCATCATACAGATCGGCGACAAGACGATTGACCGCTCGGCCGAACTCGGCGAGGCTGCTGCTGATCTGCTGCCCGGGACGAAAACCACACTCAAGCTGATCCGCAATCGAAGACCGATGACGACGACGGTCATGGTCGGCGCGTCCGCGGAAAGCCCCCAGGCTCGGCAAAGCGAAGGTGGCGCAACGGATCGCCTGGGCTTGATCATGCATCCGCTGAGTCAGGACGAGCTGCACGCCCGCGACCTTGCCGTAGGTCTGATGGTGGACAGGGTCGAGGGGCCGGCGGCACGCGCTGGCATCCAGCCCGGCGATATCGTCCTTTCGCTCAACGGCACGCTGGTCGAAACGCTGGCGGAAGTGGCAGCGCTGGAAGCAAAGGCAGGCAAGGAGATAGCGGTGCTCATACAGCGCAACAACGCACGCAGCTTTGTTTCGGTCAAGCCTAGATGAAAAGCCCGGCGCGTTGAACAACAACTTCGGTACCCTTGGCTATGTGATTATCAGTATCCTCGCGCCAAGCCGGATTGCATCGGGATTGCATCGATTCTGATTTATCGCGCGAAGCGTTTCGATGATCTCGGAGCCAGCCGGTAGCCGTGAGCGAGAACCTGGTTTGGGCGTCCGGTAAAGCTCACGGTCGCCCGAATCTCTCAAAAGCAGACGTTGAAACAGGATGACCGCGGGCGGATCACGGGTGGCCGCTTGGGCCGACTTACCGCCCGCGATCAACACTACGCACTACTCAAGTAGACGCTTTGATCAACGGCAACCCTTAGTCCACGGCCGATAAACGACAGGAGGAGGCTCCATGAATGCAAACGCACCGACCGCATCCGCGCCGGTCCAGACTCCCATCCAGCATGTGTTCGTGCTGATGCTGGAGAACCGATCATTTGACCACCTGTTTGGACTGTCGGGCATACCCGGCATCGTCGCGGCCACGTCCGGGAATGCCAACACCTACGGCAGCACTGACTATCCGTTCGGCGGCGACGCGCCCGACCAGATGCCCACCGACCCCGGACATGAGTTCACGGACGTGGTCAAACAGCTTTGCGGTGCGGGCGTCCAGTTCCCGAAAGGGCAAGCTTACCCGCCGGTCAACAACTCCGGCTTCGCGTCGAACTACGCGACGACCCGGACCGAAGGCAATCCGCCACAGACCGCCGACGTGGGCAAGATTATGCTGGGTATCAACACCGCTACCCAGTCGCCCGGGCTGTACAAGTTGGCGACACAGTTCGTGCTGTGTGACGGCTGGCGCTCATCGCTGCCCGGCCCGACCTGGCCGAACCGGTATTTCGTGCACGGTGCGTCCTCGGCCGGCCTCGACCATTCGCCGACCTCTGCCGAAATGGGCGAATGGGAGGCCGTGGACGGCTTTGCCTACCCGAAAGGTTCGATCTTTGATGCGCTGGTCAAAGGCAACTACCGTCTCTACCAGGATGACTCGGGTTCGCTGTCGGGGCGCGTGCCGCAGGTCTCGTCCATCAAGGGCATCAGCTTCTTTGACGTCGACGACCTGTCGCACTTCGAGGCCGACCTCGCGGCAGGCTACACCGCCCGCTATACATTTATTGAGCCGAACTACGGTGACATCGTGCACGATACGTACGAGGGCGGAAGCTCGCAGCATCCAATGGACGGTCTAGCCGGCGGCGACCAGCTCGCCGCCCGCGTCTACAATGCGATCCGCAACTCGCCGCTGTGGGAGAGCAGCCTGCTCGTGATCCTCTATGACGAGCACGGCGGCTTCTACGACTCGGTCAAACCCGGCGCCGCGGTCCCGCCGAACGACGGCGCGGCCTCGACCCTGAACACGAATGGATTCCTGTTCGATGTCTACGGCGTGCGCGTCCCCGCGATCGTGGTGTCGCCCTGGGTGGCACAAGGCCAGGTCGACCACACGGTGTACGACCACGGCTCGGTGCTCGCAACCGTCGAGCACCTGTTCGGCCTCCCGGCGCTGACCGACCGCGACCGGAACGCCAGCAACCTGCTGTCCCTGCTCACAACGACCTGCCGCGCGGACTGCCCGCAAAGGATCTGACCATGGCCCAAGCACCCTCCCCAGACCCGCGTGACAATGAGCCTTTGCGCGACGGCACCAGTCTGATTGCCTTCCTGCATGTGCTGAGGAAAGCCCATATTGCCCTGGTTGGGCGCGATAAGGCACATCATCGCTTCCAACAGATGGCCACGCGTGGTGACGCCAAAAAATACGCCGAGGAACTGATGCCGCTGCTGCTGGCGGAACGCGACAAACACCGGCAGGCGCGGCGCAGTGGCCGGTTGGCGCCTCCGTGACGGCCTTGTCGAAAGGGATACGCCGACGTGGTGGCTCGTGCGTCGATGCCGAGCCCACATTCGGGTGGTCGTTGCAACACCATGAGCGCAACGAAGCGCAAGCCGAACAAGGCAACCGTGGCGCGCGAGGAGCGGGCGTCTAGCGGTGGGCCCAGTTGAGCGGCAGCTTTGAAGTGGCGTCAAACTGCCGAGATCAAACATGTTACCGAATAGGATGTGGGTCGATTTCTGCCCCTCGCATAACAGCGGCGTGCGGGCGAGGTCTGCGTCAGAACGTGTTCGGCCGTCCAACCACTCCGCCATCCGGGTCGCGTTCGGCAACATATGCTGATGATGCAGCAGCTCCTCCTCCTTGTATGACGGGGCTTTGGAGTCCAACCCACGCTGCACACAAAAGCAATCGCTCAAAAGCGGGATGTTCTTGCGATTCAATGGCCGGTCGCTGCCTTTCGGCGATCGGCGGCAGTCGACCCGGAGCGGTCAAATGACCAACCCCGACGAGCGACTCCTTTCCTCTTAACAGGAGTCGCTCGAGATATTACGTTCAGATTTCACGCCGACCTGACGCAGCGCGCTAATTACCGGTGTTAAGCGAGCCAATCCAGCGAACCTCCGATGCCTTCAGATGCGATCGCATGGCGGTTTGCGCCTCAAGCGCGTCGCGCGCAACAAGTGCCACGACGATCATTTCGTGCTCAAAGAGCGCCGCGCTCCAGGTTGATGCGTTCTCTGTCTGGCGTCTTAGCTTTTCGGCAATGGGTGCGTGGCGCTCGTCAAATAGCTCGCCAACCAAACGTGTAAGTACCGCATTCTGTGCAATCTCGGCGATACATAGATGGAATTGCCGATCTGCCTCCACGGGGGAGCCACCTTCCACAATCGCACGCCGCATATCTGCAACGATTCCTTGTAGACGTGATATGCCCTCGTCGGTCAGGCGCGCACACGCCAGCGATGCAACACAACCTTCGATTGCCGCGCGCGCCTGCATGATGTCACTAGAACTATCGCCGATTTTGTCGCGTAGCGCCTCCGAGATAGGGGTATCGGCGCAGACGAAAATGCCGGCGCCCATCCGGATTTCGACCACGCCTTGAATTTCGAGCGCGATCAGCGCCTCGCGCACTGAAGGTCGCGAGACATTCAACTGCTGAGCCAGGTCCCGTTCCGGGGGGAGTCGATCACCCGTCGACAGATTGTTCGCCGCAATATAGGCGCGAATCTGATCGCCGATCAGATGATAAAGCCGACGTGGTTGTACCGATTTGAGTTCCATTGTCTGAAATTTCCGAACATCTAATAAGTCTAAACTGGCCTGACCACAAAGAGGACGGTTTAGCCATTTGCAAGGGTTAATACCTATTAAATCGAGAGAATTCCGTGAATTTTCTCGGTATTTACCCTTGCATCGCGAAATTGGCTTGACCAATTATCGCCAAGAAAACTATTCTACGCTCGACAACGGCATCGGCCCCGCAGTTCTTCCGATCCTGCCAACTGTTTGAAATTTGCCTGGCTTGCGGTGGACTTCAGGTCCTCAGAAATCTTGTCTGCCCGTTCACGAGACCCCGCAAAAACAGCACCGGAGGCAGAGGATGTTCTCTCTCTGCCCAATCCCCGACGATGCGTCAACAAAGGTAATTTAGTCATGCTTACAGTTATTTGTGAAAAACCCGGAAGTCTCCGATCTGAGATGCGTTCGACTCCTGAACGTGCGCCGGGTGAGGTCTTGCTCAGAGTCAGGCGTGTTGGGGTATGTGGAACGGACATGCACATCTTCACGGGGAATCAGCCCTACCTCCAGTACCCTCGCGTGATGGGGCATGAACTGTCGGGGACAGTCGAGGCGGCCGACAAAGACTCGGGGCTGGATGTCGGTGATGCCGTGTACGTGATGCCGTATCTATCGTGCGGTAAATGTATTGCCTGCCGTAACGGTAAGACCAATTGCTGTGTGAACATCCAGGTCCTTGGCGTTCACCGGGACGGCGCAATGACAGAGTATCTGAGCGTGCCGGCTCAATTTGTGCGGAAAGCCGAGGGGGTTACGCTTGATCAGGCCGCCATGGTCGAATTTCTAGCGATCGGCGCGCATGCAGTACGACGCGCGGATGTCAGCGCCGGACAGCGCGTGCTGGTCGTCGGTGCCGGCCCTATCGGCATGGCCGCCATGATATTTGCCAAACTCCGCGGCGCAACGGTCACGGCCCTCGATTCAAGAGCAGATCGCCTGAGCTTCTGTTCCGGGAAGATAGAGGTGGCTGCGTCGGTTCGTCTTGGCGAAGGGGATGTCGAACACCTGAGCGAGCTCACAGGTGGCGAGTTCTTCGACGTGGTATTCGACGCTACTGGCAACGCGGACGCCATGCGCCGCGGTTTCGAGTTTATCGCGCACGGCGGAAAGTACGTCTTCATCTCCGTCGTAAAGGACGTCATATCGTTTTCGGACCCGGAGTTTCATAAGCGGGAGGCGACACTGCTGGGAAGCCGCAACGCGACACTGGAAGACTTCGACACCGTTCTTGACGCAATGCGTGCGAGGAAGATTCCTGATACGGCCTTAAATACTCATCGCTTGCAGTTGTCGTCCCTTCCTGCCGATTTTTCGAAGCTGCTCGACCCCTCAGCGGGTGTCGTCAAAGCGATTGTCGAATGCTGAAGAGCGGGATCACGGAATGACAATCACGACCTGTCCAATTCTTCAGTTTGGGACCAGCCGCTTCTTGCAAGCGCATGTTGACCTGTTTGTTTGTGAAGCGGCACGTCGTGATCCAAACGACGTATTGGGAAAGATCGCCGTGGTACAGACGACCACGAGCACGCAAAGTCGCGCGCGTATCGATGCGATTCGCGCAAACGGGCGATATCCCGTTCGCATCCGCGGCTTACATCGCAAAGAGACGGTTGACCTGACCATCGAATGCGACAGCGTCGCAGAAGCGCTGCATGCCGACGACGACTGGCACGCATTGCTCGAGCGCATCCGGAACCAAGTCGACGTGATCGTTTCGAATACGGCGGACAACGGCTACGCGTTGTTCTCTGAAGATACTTCCTCGGTGCTTGCCGCCGGCTCCGCGCCGCGCGGCTTCGCGGCGAAGCTGGTGGTTTTGTTATACGAACGTTATCGCGCAGGAGGCAAAGCGATCACCGTGCTGCCTTGTGAGCTTGTCTCGCGCAACGGTGATGTTTTGCGCAATCTGGTGATCTCGGTCGCGCGTGACTGGCAAATGGACCCGCACTTTCTTCACTATCTGGTACATGAATGCATCTGGGTCAATTCGCTGGTCGACCGGATCGTCTCGGAGGCTATTGAACCGGTCGGCGCAGTGGCTGAGCCTTACGCGCTGTGGGCCATCGAGCGCCAGGAGAACATGGTATTGCCCTGCCGGCATGAAAGCATTGTCGTTACCGACGATCTGGCCCATTTTGAACGATTGAAGCTCTTCCTGCTCAATCTCGGCCACACGATGCTTGCGGAGTCGTGGCTCAGTTCGCAGGCAGACGCAAGCATCACCGTCCTGGATGGCATGCGCAACGAGTCCTGGCGCGGCGCGCTCGAATCGACGTGGAAGGACGAAGTGCTGCCCGTTTTTGAGGCGCTGGGCCAGTACGAAATCGCCAGCAAATATCTCGATGACGTGCGCGATCGTTTTGAGAACCCGTTCCTCGCACACCGCCTTGCCGATATTGCGGGTAACCATAAAGAAAAGAAGCAGCGCCGACTCAAACCGGTCGTCGATCTCGCTGGTGAGCTAGGTGTCCGAATCGATCAAAAGCGCCTCAGGGCTGCGCTAGGCAGAGCCTAAGGTGGCCAGAATCAGATCTTGCTGTCCTTTCAATAAAACAATGGCCCAGCTGGAAAGCCGGTGACCGTTAGCCATGAAGTTAAGGAGACAAACATGCGCAATATGCGTTGGGTAGTGATATTGCTTTGCTTTCTCGCGATCACCATCAACTACGTTGATCGCGCGAATATGGCCGTCGCGGCGCCGGCAATCCAGAAGGTCCTTGACATCGGTCCGGCTCAGATGGGTCTTATCCTGAGCGGATTCTTTTGGACGTATGCATTAATGCAGATGCCGTTCGGCTGGTTCATCGATCGCATCGGTGCGCGCTTTGCGTTGCCGCTCGCGGTCGGCTGGTGGTCGCTCTTTACAGCACTGACAGCAGCGGCGACGAGCGTCGCCGGCATGTTTGGTTGCCGTCTGCTGCTGGGAATCGGCGAAGCCGGTGCCTATCCTTCCTGCGCCAAACTCGTGAGCCAATGGTTCAAGCCGGCGCAACGCGCGCTCGCAACGAGCATCTTCGACAGCGGGTCGCGCGTGGGCTCCGCGCTTTCGATTCCGCTGGTCGCACTGATTATCAACGCGCTGGGCTGGGAAGCATCGTTCGTTATTACAGGTGTAGTCGGATTCGTTTGGATGCTCGGATGGTTCGTGATCTATCGGAATTCCTCGCGCGGGGATTTGACCGGCGAGGCCGACGCTGTTCCACTGCAGCAATCCGCGTCGAAGAAGAAGGTTCCGTGGCTTTCGCTCTTTAAGCACCGGACACTGTGGGGCATGATGCTCGGCTTCTTCTGTCTGAATTTCGTCATTTACTTCTTCATCACCTGGTTTCCGAGCTACCTTGTTCAGACGCGAGGCTTCTCGCTGAAGTCGCTCGGCACACTAGGCATGATTCCGGCATTAATGGCGATTCCCAGCGGCTGGCTCGGCGGTTTTGTATCCGATGCACTGTACCGCCGCGGCTGGAGTCTGACCAAGGCTCGCAAGACGTGCATGGTCGGCGGCATGCTGCTTTCGTCGATCATTACGCTCTGCGCGTTCACGACGAATATCTACCTGATGCTGGCATTCTTCGGCATCGCTTACGGCAGTCTCTCATTCGCCGGCGCAAGCATCTGGGCCCTGCCGGGTGACGTTGCACCGACGCCCGATCACGTCGCGTCTATTGGCGGCATCCAGAACTTTGCGTCAAATTGCGCTGGCATTGTCATCACGACGTTCACCGGCCTGATGGTTTCACTGACGCACGGGTCATTCACGATTCCGCTGTGCGTCGCGGGAGGCTTCTGTGTCCTTGGGGCATTTAGCTACCTGGTGATTGTGAAAAGGATCGAGCCGTTGTCAGTGGACGAGCAGGCAAGTCACTCCGCACAGAGCCGTGCCCATTCACCGGTATAAACATCATGTCTACCCTCTCGACCCCATCCGACCTCGCAGTCATCCGCCTCCACGCCAACGATGATGTTGTCATCGCAACCCGACAGTTGATGTCCGGTGCACGCATCGCGTCGGAAAATCTCCTGGTTGCCGGGCTCATCCCGCCCGGTCACAAGATCGCGACACGCGATATCGCCGCCGGCGAGCCGGTGAAGCGTTACAACCAGATCATCGGTCTGGCGAAAGAATCCATCTCGCGTGGCCAGCACGTTCACGTTCACAATCTCGGCATGGCAGAATTCTCGCGGGATCACGAGTTCGGAATCGATCTGCATCCGACCGAATATACCGACGAGCCTGCGACCTTCATGGGCATCCGGCGCGACGACGGACGAGTCGCGACGCGCAACTTCATCGGCATACTAACGAGCGTGAACTGCTCGGCCACCGTGGCCCGCGCAATCGCCGATCACTTCCGACCCGACGTACATCCGGAAGCGCTCGCCGCCTATCCCAACGTCAATGGCGTAGTCGCATTGACGCACGGTCTCGGTTGCGGCATCGATACCATGGGAGAGGGCCTGGCGGTTCTTCGGCGCACACTTTCCGGCTATGCGGTTCATCCAAACTTTCACTCGGTTTTGTTCGTTGGGCTCGGTTGTGAGACCAACCAGATTTCGGGTGTACTGGAATCGGCCGGGCTAAAAACGGGAGAGCGGCTGCGCAGCTTCACGATTCAGGACTCCGGCGGATCGAAGAAGACCATCGAACGGGGTATCGAAATGGTGAAGGAGATGCTCGCCGATGCCAACCGTGTCACGCGCGAACCGTTGCCGGCATCACATTTGATCGTCGGTTTGCAATGCGGCGGATCAGATGGGTACTCGGGCATTTCGGCGAATCCTGCGCTGGGCGCTGCCGTCGATCGACTCGTGCGGAATGGTGGCACTGCGATTCTCTCGGAGACGCCGGAAGTCTACGGTGCCGAGCATTTGCTGACACGTCGCGCTGTCAGTCGCGACGTGGGTGAGAAACTGCTGGCACGCCTTGCCTGGTGGGAAAACTACTGCACGAGGAACGGCGCGGCGCTCGACAACAATCCATCTGCGGGAAACAAGGTCGGCGGTTTGACGACGATTCTCGAGAAGTCTCTTGGTGCGGTTGCCAAGAGCGGCACGACGAATCTCGTCGAGGTGTATCAGTACGCTGAACGCATTGATGCGAAGGGGTTTGTCTTCATGGACTCACCCGGCTACGACCCGGTATCGGCGACGGGGCAGGTCGCCTCGGGTGCCAATTTGATTTGCTTTACGACTGGACGCGGTTCGGCATACGGCTGTGCCCCATCGCCCTCCTTGAAACTTGCGACGAATACAGCGCTGTGGGAGAGACAGGAAGACGACATGGACATCAATTGCGGCGGCGTAGTTGATGGAAGCGTCTCAATTGCACAGCTCGGAGAAGCCATCTTCAAGCGCATACTCGAATGTGCGTCCGGCATCCCGTCGAAAAGTGAAGTGAACGGTTACGGACAAAACGAGTTCGTGCCGTGGCAATTGGGCGTCATCACCTGAAAACTCGATCCGCTCAACGACGAAGGGTGAATTTGACCGGCGCGGTTCGGGTCGGTGCGTGGTCTGGTCCCATGTAGTCCCAGTGATCGGCCGCACCGACGAATTCCCGCAGCGGGGAGAACTGGAAAGACCTTCCGCAATCCGCCCGACATCAGCCATTCGGGCAAACCGTTCGAATGGCGCGTTGTGGCCGGACAGCGACCGATGGCCAACCGCCATCCTGCTCTGCTCGCGTTCAAACCTCCCTCTGCTCCGCCATCTCCAGCGCATCGTCGACCTCGATGCCAAGATCTCGCACGGTGCTCTCCAGCCTGGTATGCCCGAGGAGGAGTTGAACAGCACTGAGGTTCTTCGTCCGACGATAAATCAGCGACGTGCCGTATGCCGTGTCGTCCAGTCCGGTCGACGCAACCCAGCGATGCACCAAACGCGAATACTGGCGCGTCGAGAGATGAGGTGACTCGTAGAGGCGGCTTGAGAAAAGGAAGTCTGGCGCTGCCTGTCCGGCCGCCTTGATCCATGCGTCAACGCTATCCCGCGCTTGCTCTGTTATCTCGAACTGAACCGGTCGCTGCGTCTTCCGCTGCATGATCGGCGCCCGACTGGCGACGTGCTCCCCGTGGCATATGTCACGTACCTTAAGTTTGGTCAGGTCGCACGCGCGCAGTTTGCTGTCGATGGCCAGAGTAAACATAGCGAGGTCCGTCCCGGACGCGCGCCGAAAGCTGCAGACGGATGCGAATGGCCCAGATTTCCTTGAGCTTCAGCGGCGGCTTCTGCCCCGTCAACCTGCCTTTGTTCCAAGGTACTCGGGCGGCGGTTCCTTCTTGAGGCGCTTTCATGACTATCTCCTTTCAGGTGAAGGGAGATTCAGTCTGTGCTTGCAGTCAGGGGGCGCTGTCCGACCCTAAACGGCCAGCTCCCAGTCAGCAATTTGGCCCACGACCGCTATTCAATATCGCAACGAAGGGGGCGTCGAAGGTGGTACGCCGCTTGAAAGTTTGGGAAGTCTTAGGTGCCAGGCACAGCGTCCGGTGATTTCGCGACTGCGCCCGGACGCCGCAGCATCTTGTCGACCTCCCCAGCATGCAGCTCTTCTACATAGATCAGCTGCCGCGCATATTCTTCGAGCGCGACCGATTGATCCTGCACCAGCTCCAACAGGTCGCGGTAAAGGCTCAGCGCAATTTTCTCGGCTTCCAACGATTCGCGGAGGATGGAGCCAATGTCAAACGTGTGGGAATCGAGTAACGGCCCAATTTCGAGGGATGGGTACGCCCCTAGCGTTGTAATCCATTCGCCGGCTTGCTGCGCATGAAGCAGTGACTCGTCGGCCTGCTCTCTCAGCCAGGAAACGATCGGAATGCGGCCGAACCCGAGTACGAGGAATGAATAGTGTGTGTAACGAACAACGCCGGCAAGTTCTGACTCGAGGATCTGGTTTAGCACCTCGACGACCCTCTTCTGATCGAGCTCGGACATGTTTCCCTCCACATGCGCGCAAAGATTTGGCTGGGGATGCGGCCAGCGCCTTTCATAGTGCGCCTCAAGGGTTAAACCGATCAAGCAGACTACTTTCTGCGGCGCAACATGCAGCGAAGAGCAACGCCGTGGAGAAGCAATGCAGGGTTCACTGGTCACGCCCGCGCTCGTTCCTCTCGACACGCTGAGGGAGCAGATCGCACAGGCCGTCGCCGCAGCGAAGGCCTATGACGTCCCCGGACGCGTGTGTCCGCTTGGGGGATTCAGCAGGCCGTCGAGGAGGGCGATGCGCAGGACGAAATCTGGAAGGAGTCGCCGCTCCGCCAACACAACGGGTTGGGCTATTGGGCCGCTGTGAGTTTGGGGCTTGTCCTCAATGCCTGCCAGCCCGTCTGCGGCTCCTTTCGCTGATCGCTTACTTGCTCGATGCCGCCTTTCAACACCGCTTCACAAAAGGCCAGACGGGCTCGGTAGTAATCTGCGTGCATCTGAGCGTCGAGGATGCGTTGTTCAGCCTGGAAGAGTTCCAGACGCAATTCTCGCAACGCTTTTTCGGCCTGCTTCTCCGGAGTAAGTGCGTTGCGTACAGCCCAGCTGGCTATCCACCGCAGCATGATGAACTCCTCTCATCGTCAGGTGACATTCCCCCGGCTTCAAATCGGACTTTCACGCCGGGGGCGCAAAACGCCACTGTCCCGACCACTTCTTCATACAGCCACTGGTGAGTCAGCGCTATCAATAATCAGGGAGTACCTGTGCGTCACACTGCGCGGTAGATCACGTTGTTGCGAAAAAATTTCCCACCGCCCATGCGACCGGCTTTTCCGCGTCTGCGACGAGATTATATGGATACACCGTAACATGCACCTGGAGCAGCCACACATCACTTGTGCGTGGTGACGTCACTCCCTCGAGATGACGCGTGAGCAATCGACGAACGTATGCGCGCGCCCCTCTGCGTAACGCACTGCCTCGTCAGCGGACAAAAATTCAACCGACTCGGCAAAACGTGCAATCACGTTTGCCTGGATGAAGGGCCCCCGCTTATACACGTACCACGCGACTGCGTAACGCCGCTCGGCACCGTTGAACGACACGGATTGATTCTCCGTTACCTCGACGTAAACGCCGTGCCCCCGATACGGTTCGCAAGAATGGCCGTACATATTTCCTCCCCAGCGTCTGCGCACTGGACAAGTAGTCTATGCAACAAGCATTCCAGGACGTTCGTTCATTACAGAATGCGCGCCTCGTGCTGCCCGCAACGAGGTGAGGACTTACGCGCCATGATCAGTCGGATAAGGTACTTCAGTTTGCCGTGGCCGGACGGCGCCTGCGTGAACCACTTCATCGCGTCGATTCGTTCAGTACCGCGCCGATCGGCGGAATGCTCTGGCCTTGATAGGAGTTTGCAATCAGGTGCTGGGCAAAGAAAAAGCCGCTCGAAAGCGGCCCGTCGCGCCTTACCTCTTGTCGCCGTCGATCGTTATGCGTACGGGTTGCTGGGCACGCGATGGAATTCTTCGATCATGCGCTTTTTTGCGTCCGCGAGCTCCTGGTCCAGGCACGCCAGCGTACGCCGCGCCTTCGTCGCGTCGACGCCCGCCGACCTCGCCGCGTCGATTCGCTCCTTTGCCCTAGCGACTTCGATGGTCAGCCCCCGACCCGTTGCCGACATTCGGCAGGTAGGCAGCGTGAGTCTGCTTCCGAATTTGTAACCGGATAACAACAACCTTTGCGTGATGTAGCAAACGCTCGAATGTGCTGCTACGTCACCCCGGCTTCTTCACATGAATGGTATTTGGTAGCAGACTTTTCCCCGGCGCTTCGATTGCCTTGCGACGTCCGTCGTTTAGCGCTTCCGCGATCTTTTGTCGACGTGCCTCTAAATCAGCCAGTTGGTCCTTAGCCGATATTAGAAGGAAGTTATTCGCTATCGCCCTGTTAGTCGCAAGCCATCCCCGGATTTGCCTTATTTCCGTGTCAAGGTTTTGGGCAGGTTCACAAATAGATCATTCTCTTCCATCTTTTACCAGTTCGACCCCCGCCTCGCCTGGCGCAGATCCTGTTGGATCGTGTATGCCCATGCTATGTGCACGATCCCACAATTCAATTGGGGTTCGGCCTAACAGGCACAGCGAATGCTGGTTATCCATCGGTTCTGGCAGTGTCTGTCACGAGCGTTTTCATAGCTCAAAGGCTCACGATAGAAAACCTGTACACCGCTCGCATTGCCGTGGCGGAACCAGGGGGGCGAACACGCAGAACGGTCAAACGAAACCGCACGCCGGCCGGTGCGTCACTTGCCAGCTGGTTCCGGCGGTTTCACACACTTGGTTCGGGATCCCGCGGCTCATTTCGATGAGCACTCCGCAAGGGGACGGCACATGAAAGTAGTGAATGGAAGGATCAGACGAAACGATCCGAAGCGTGTTGAAATGTTCAGACAGGCCGAGCTTGCGCATTCGGGTGCAGGTAGCCCCGATGCAGACATCAAGGCCGCACCGCCTGCGCGGGGCAGACGCCTTGCGCTTTGGGTTGCGTCGGCAAGCGCATTGGCTGTCGGGGTCATGGGTATCGTCGCGTATGGCGATCGGTTCGACTATGATCAGGCGCTCGGGATCATCGGACCCACGTCGCCAGCGCGACTCACGTCTTGGTCCGGTCATGTCGCACTACCATCGTCGCCTCCCGCTCGCGGAACCGCGGTTGCCAGTGCTGAGCTCGCCCCGCCTGTGTCTTCCGCTCCGTCCGATCACCGCGCTGGACCTACTCCGGATTCTGTTGCGCCGCAGTCGGTTACACGAGGGCCTGGTCAAGCAAGCTATGCCGCCACACAGAATCGCCGCCATTCGGCGCCGCACGTGAGAGCAATCGCGCGGCATGCGCCCGGGATCACCCGACCCACATCGCCAACGCAACAAGCGTCTTCGTCCGGTGATGTCGCGAGATCATCGTCACCTCCTGCCCGGGGAGCTGCAATTGGCAGTGCTGAGCTCGCCCCGCCCGTGTCTTCCGCTTCGTTCGATCAGCGCGCTGGACCTACTCCGGATTCTGCTTCACTGCAGCTGGCTGAAGGACAGCCTGCAGGCGGTCACGGCGGAGGCGGTTCGGGCGGAGGCGGTTCGGGC